>QIKQ01000223.1 GCA_003233075.1 Gammaproteobacteria bacterium | reverse complement strand
CTTCACGAATCTCGGATTGCTCAGTGCCAAAAGCTACATTAGCTAATACGCTTTCATTAGTTAAGAAAATATTTTGAGGTACGTACCCGATGGTGTGTTGATAGTGACTCAACTCAGATTGATTGACGGTAGCGCCATTAATTAGGAGTTCGCCGTTACTCGGTTTCAAAAGGCCAAGCAATATATCTGCTAGTGTTGATTTTCCTGATCCGGATGACCCTGCTATAACATTGATGCTGCCTTTGTTGAATTCGACGTTAATTGAATTTAGTGCTTTTTCATTGCTGCTCGGGTATGTGAATGAAGTGTTGCGTAATTCAATAGTGCTGAGGTGCTCTTTGAGTTTTTCTGCTTTTGGGCGCTTAACTTTGATCCTGTGTTTTAACTCATTTGATAGTCTAAGCACCACCTCTCCATTTGCACTTATACTGGTTAATGATTTGTAAATTTGGTGCATCGCGGGAAGTAATTTATATCCGGCTAAACCGTATAAGCTTAAGACCGTTATGATTTGACTGGTATCGGCTTCAGATAGTAGCAAGCTAATCGCCAGCAGTAGTATGGCCCCAAACGCGATTGTTTCGATAACGAGTTTGGGCAGGTCGCCTGCTAGTCCTATTAGCGATATTGAGACTAGTCCCCTACGGTTATAATGTTCAAATTTTCTTTCGTAAATCTCTTCTTTGCTGCCGATTAATACCTCTTTTATGCCAATAAAGGCTTCAGATAAAACTGCTTGTACACCTGAATTTCGCTCAGATACGATTTCCCCATGACTCATTAAAGAGCGTTTGAGTAATATGTAGGTGAGTAGGTATGCACCGCCGATGATGGTTCCTGTTATTGCGGCAATAAAAGGGTTCATCGCAATTAAGCCAATTAAGATAATTACGACGATAAATGACTGGCTGGTTAAAACTAAAAAAGGTTGTAATACCATGTAGACAAAACGAGGGGCTTCCTGGTTTATTAACGCGATGGAATCTGCGTAGTTATTACATTTATGAAAGATGTACTCTCGATTTAATAAATTATGGAATAAACTATTTTGTAATTTGTTTCCAAAGTGAATGGAAAATTTAACTAAGAGCCATAGTGTTATCCCAGAAAAAAAGTTGGACAGAACAATAAGAGTGAGTGAAGCGGCAGCAAATGCAATTATAAAATCTGTGTTGCTTGTAAAACTGTAGTACTCATATAAAATGCTTGCTTAGAATGCCATTTGTCTGTATTATTGATGGATTTGACAGGATGCCAATAAACGGTGCGATACTCGCGACTCCAGCTACTTGGATTATTGCTGATAGAAGAAAAAACAGTTGTAGTAACAGGTATTTTCTTTTTGATGCCTTGTCCAAAAGGTGGAATAACTCTTTAATTATTTTTAGTATATACATGGCGTTCTGGTGTTATGTTTAAATAGTTATTTGTGTGGAAGGGTTAATTTATTCGATGTCAGCGGGAATTCTGCTTCAATGCAGTTTTTTAACGACTGAGACATCATTAGCATAAGGTATATGTATGGATAAAAAGCTACTGACATAAAAAGAGAGCCCACCAGATATGTAATGAGCGCAGCATCTAGCCCGATTGTATAACGATAAGGCCAGGATGTTATATTTGTTTTGTTATTCGAGTTTAATATTTTACGTGTTTTTCTATTAAGTGAGAAGCAGAGGTAGATGAGCCAGAGGTAGCAAATGAGCCCTAAGTAGCCGAGAGTGCTGCCTATCTGAATGAATGTATTATGTGCGACTTCTTTGCGGTTGCTAAGGTATGTATCCATGGTATCATTTAAATGAGAATAATGGTTGTGAAACTCTTCGGGAAAGCCATTAAACCCGACGCCTAGCAGTTTGTTTTGTTGCATCATCTCTAGCCCAGCGGCCCAGTAAGTTAGTCTGGACTCTGAGGTACTATCTTCGCCAGCGCTTGAAAATCGCTTTTTTTGCTCTTCGGGCATCAGGGTAATTATCATGAAGGCAGCTACAGATACTATTATAATGTTTTTGAGACGAAGTTTACCTATGACAATGGCGACAATGAGCAGTCCTGCAACAAGCGCTAATTGACCGCCTCTAGAGCTAGCACCCATTACGGTCATTGCGGCAGTGATCGGTAGCAGGTAGTAAAGCTTGTTGGCCTTTTTATGCCCCAGTATGAATGCTAGTCCCATCACAACGAGCATGGCCATTAATAATGAAAACTCACCTGAATTTGCAAAAAAACCTTCTGGCCCAGCAATCCCCCAATCTCTGAACCCAAACCCTCTTTCAATCCAGGTTTTTGCCCCAAACAGAGACATTTTAAACAGGATCAGGAAAAATAGTATCATCAATAAGTGGTATTGTTTTAGTGATCTTACGCAGCTGGTAAAAAATATAACTTCAACTATCCAGATGTAGTATGAGCTTAGATTACTAAATGAAATATCCGGGTAGTTCGATTGGTATGAAGAGGCGAGAATCACTAAAAAAAACAGGATCATCACAAAATGAATAAACTGGAAGCGGATGTTCCCTTTGAAAAGTAAAAAGGCCACGCCAAGCTGTATACTTAGCTGAGTCCAGGGTAAAAAATTCAAAGCAGGGTATATCATCTGAGGCCGCATGTATGAAAACACAAGATAGGCGCAAAGCAT
>QIKQ01000139.1 GCA_003233075.1 Gammaproteobacteria bacterium | reverse complement strand
AAATTCTATTTGAAGAGTCAGCAGGAAGTCAATGTACCGAACAGAGGAAGCCTTTTTATGTAAGGCTGAAGCCTATTGATTTACTGACAAAAAATAACTAAGTCACCCATGATTAAAATACCACTTCAACCATAACCAATCATCAAGACGATTCATGAGCAAGCATTAGACGGTTTAAAATTGCTAGTAATGCATGAGTGTCGGTGATTGCTACTAATGCATTAATCTTGAAATCATGATGATGCTAACAAATAAAATGGCATCTCGGGGTCAAGTTTTGTTGATGGTACATGGTAGCTGTGAAATGATTACTAACGGATTGATGATGTTGGGAATTTGGGTAGGTTAAGGTTGGGCTTGCGGTAGGTGATACTGTTGTACCAATGTAACTGATAACTTTATTTCAAATCATGTGAATCACTTTACCGAAAAGGTTAACCCTGAAGACCCATCTGAGCCACTGTTAGTCGCAACAGGCTTGCCAGATGAGCTAAGGGGTTCACTTGTTAAATTTGGCGCGACTGATATTGGCAACAAGGTGTACCAGCAATTCATCAAAGATGGTGCCACAGCAACATTCACAGAAGTGACTACTGCTACCGACCCGGACTTGCAAGTAGCATGGAGGGTTGGGTTTAATGGTAACCCTAATGAAATACACTACACTCGAAACATATCCGCTTGGAAGGCGGCTCCGTACACCAAAAGGCCGGGTGATGAAATTCAAAGTGCTACACTGGGCAGCCTAATTGCACATGAGTTTGGGCACACTCGAAGTGGCTTGGCTGCTATCGGGATTCGCCAGAACACATTCAAATTAAGTGTGGATGAACCAAGGGCTTCAGCATTGTTTGAAAATTCTTACAGGGCGAAATACAACATGCCCATTAAGAGGACGTATAGAAAAGAAAATGATGTACTGAATTTTAGGAGTGGTAATTAGATGAAAATTATTATTGTGATTTTGTTATCTTTAATGTCTCTAGGGTGTGCTGCAAATGAAAACAACTTTTCGTGCTCGAACGAGCACAAAACTAACATCAATGAATATAACCAACTGATTGCTAGCACAAAGGAAAAGATTGTCTTTCAAGTAGAGCCGCCTGAAGTTGAATTTTATATATACAAGGATTCGTATGGTAGTGTATTGCTTACGTTTAAGGTTGACGATAAAGGTAGTGCGCAAAATATCGCCGTAAAGAGTGAGTGCCCTCGACGGGTGCTTGCAAAATACAGCAAGGACACCTTGAAAAAATACAGATTCCAAAAAGCCGATTCGGGGGCTGAATATCTTGGTGCGATAGTTATTACTTTTTAAGAGTAAAAAGAATGCCCTGTCATGGTTAGCTTCTGACGGGGCATTACTAGCAATTCCCACCCAATTTCACCGTGTAAAGAAAACCCTCGTTTATGAGCCATTGCCATCATCATGACTAATCATGGTCAAAACAGTCGATAACCTGTAAAACGCTTGAGTTACTGTACACAAGGAGATTACATGCTTATTGGTTATGCCCGAATATCAACATTAGACCAAAACCACAATTTACAACTCGATGCCCTTACTCAAGCTGGGTGCCAAACCATCTACCAAGAAACCATGTCGGGTGCCAAACGACATCGACCCGAACTTGAGAAGCAACACTTAAGTCATTACGTCCCGGTGATACACTCGTCGTCTGGCGATTAGACCGCCTTGGTCGTTCATTAAAAAACTTAGTCGACATCATCAATGACTTGGATGAACGTGATATCGGTTTCAAATCATTAACCGAATCCATTGATACGTAAGCGCTTAATAAACCTACGTCCTTATACTACCTATTATTCTGCTGCATAATTTGCTCACCACAAATAAATTATCTCTCTACCTTGCTTCTTGTATTCTGATATTTGGTGGCTAAAACACGAACGAGCTTCCTCATTTGCTTTGGGGTGGACTAACGCTTTTTTTATAAGCCAAAACGTGTTGGCGGAAATCGATGCTATATGTCATTAGTGTATTATGCCATATTATAATGATTTAGCTATATCCCTGTGTCCCATAGCCGCTCTTACCTTCGTTAACATAAGCCGAGCTGTCTTCCAGTTCACTTCAATAAGCTTTGCTGCCTTAACGCTGAAATACTGCCTTTGTCTGAACCTATAAAATACAGTGCCCAAAACCATTTGAGTAACGGTAGATGACTACCATGAAATAAAGTGCCTGACAGCACCGATGTTTGCTTGTTTTATGGATTTAAAGGCAATGGATATCATCTACCAAACAAGCGCGGCGAAGTGTCGTCTGCACATTGATTCGTATCTATCATTGCCTCCCACTTCTATCTGCTCGCCTTCTTTCACCGCTTGTCCATTTTCGTCGATCCTGACCACAAACGCAGCTTTTCGCCCACAATGGCAAATAGTTTTTAACTCGATCAGTTTATCGGCCCATGCCAAAAGGTAGCGACTTCCCTCAAAGGTTTCTGCTAGAAAGTCTGTGCGTAGGCCATATGCCAATACCGGTATATTGAGATTGTCGACAACATAAATTAATTGTCGGACTTGTTGCTTAGTCAAAAATTGTGCTTCATCAATAAACAAACAATCAACTTTTCCTTTTTCTAATAGCGCTTCTATGGTCGATTGCATGTTGGTTTGTGGAGTAAAAAGTTGTGCTGCGGATTCAAGACCGATTCTAGACGCTACTTTACCTTGGCCAAACCTATCGTCTAATGCGGCAGTAAAAATTTCAGCATTCATGCCTCTTTCAGCGTAGTTGTAGGCTGATTGAAGCAAAGAAGTGGATTTGCCAGCGTTCATCGCCGAATAATAGAAGTACAGTTGCGCCATGAATAATTTATCTCATTACAAAAGTAGCTATTTTGCCCTGATTAGTGGCAAATTAAAATCATCAATATCAATCCAGACTTTTCGGCTAGAGATATATGATGAACACTCCCTTTCTAAGTTTTCTACATGCCTTAACATTGCTTTAAAATACGTTCGTCGTAATCATC
>QIKQ01000080.1 GCA_003233075.1 Gammaproteobacteria bacterium | reverse complement strand
GGGCACCAATTCTTAAATATTCTAAGCTTTCGCTAGTCGTCTAACGTAGTTACCTCGAATACCCGAATACTATAGTCTAGGTGCGACAACCCTCATTCAGCTGGTGAATTTAAACTGGCGAGACAGAAAGTTATTTGATCTACTCAATGCATTGCATGGTTAGCTCAAAGACAACTTCAGTAATTTAGTTTTTGGGTTAGTTGATCTAATGAAAGTGGCTTGCTAAATAGAAACCCTTGGAAATAGTCGCATCCCTCGTTTATTAACGAATCGAATTGCGCATCGTTTTCGACGCCTTCCGCTATAACTTTCAATTCAAACGTATACCCATGGCGACGGCTGCATTGGCGATTGCCGCATCACCGGGTAAATCATTGATTAGTGATTTATTAATTTTAAGCGATTGTACCGGCAGATTTTTTATGTCGTTTAATGAGGAGTAGCTTGTATTTTTATGCTCTGTCTTCAGCTGAGTTGATATTCATACATTTTTCTTGACAAAGTAGCTAAAATAGCTATTATATAGTATAACTAATTGTTTTAATGAGTATTATTATGAAGTCGATAGCAGCAAAAGAAGCAAAAAATAACTTTGGGGAAATGATGGACACTGTACAGCGTGAACCTGTCACGATCGAAAAGCATGGTCGTCCTGTTGCCGTAATTATGTCCGCTAATGAATACGAAAAAATAAAGCTTGAGCGCTTAAGAGCAAAACTGGCTATTAGAGAAGCCCAGCTTGATAGGGGAGAAGGAATAACTTTAAATACTACAAAAGAGCGTGAGAAATTTTTCGAAGATATAAAAAAAAGAGGATTGGAACGAGCAGAGTCTAAAAATAACTAAATGGTAATTACCTATTCCGAATTAGCAAGAAAAGATCTGGACGAAATATACGAATCCTCTCTTATGCGATGGGGAGTAGAGCAGACCAATAAATATATGGATGATTTAGAAAGTCGAATTGAGTGGCTGCTAAGTAATCCGGAACTTGGTTTAAATCGTGATGAAGTTAAAGATAGTTATAAAAGTTACTTTCAAGGGAAACATACAATATTTTTTCGTAAGACAGATAAAGGAATAGAAATTATTGGCATCAGTCAGAGGACAAAGACTTCGCCCTCCCTTTGGATACACATCGACCAACCGTGCGCCGATTGGATACCATAAACATATCGTTGTTCAATTTCGACCATTGTTTCGCCACTGGAGACGACCAAGAAAGCGTTCTTGGATGCGGTAATTTACTAGAATTTACTAGAAGTTTACTAGAAGTTTACTAGAAGTATGCTAGTATGATTCCAGCAGAAAACAGAATGATTACGCTTATGTTTGCACCAAATTTCAAGATCACACCCGCGTTGACAAAGGTTTTGACGAATATTGAAACAAGTCGTCAGGCGGTTTCAAGTCTGCCTATTACTGTACCAGTATTAACTTCTTTGCGTGAATCGACACGTCTTATTTCTACACATTATTCCACGCAGATTGAAGGAAATCGGCTCACTCAGACACAGGTGGAAGATGTGCTTCAAGGCGGTACATTTCCCAATCGTGAAAGGGATGAGCGAGAAGTTAAAAACTATTATCAAGCATTGGATTTTTTAGATGCTTTGATCAAAAGAAAAACTGAGCTTATTGCTGAAAAAGATATACAAATTCTACACGGCTTAGTGATGGACGGAAAAAGAAAAGCCACGCCATATCGTGATGGACAGAATGTGATTAAGGATAGTGTTAGCGGAGCAATTGTTTATATGCCGCCGGAAGCTAAAGACGTGCCTGAATTTATGCGTGAATTGATGGTTTGGATTAACGACGAAATTAATAGAAGGGAGTTGCCCGTACCATTGATTGCAGCGATTGCACATTACCAATTTGCCACTATTCATCCTTATTATGATGGTAATGGTCGTACTGCTCGATTGCTTACTAATTTAGTTCTCCACAAATCTGCTTACGGGCTAAAAGGTATCTATTCACTGGAAGAATATTATGCCAGAAACTTGCAAGCCTATTACGAAGCGTTGAACGTTGGTGAATCGCATAATTATTATTTTGGTCGCTCCGAGGCTGATATTACCACATGGGTGATGTATTTCTGCGAAGGTATGGCCGACTCCTTTGCAAATGTGCGACTAAGAGCGACAGAAGCCTCAAAAGATATGAAGACAGATCAGAGTCCGCTATTACGTGAACTTGACCAAAGACAAAAACAAGTGCTTTCCCTGTTCGAAAAAAGTAAGTACATAACCACAAGAGAAATTGCCGACTTGTTGGGCCTTCATATACGAACAGCGTTAAATCATTGTAATAAATGGTGTGATGAGGGCTTTATGATTCAGCATGGGGAAGCCCCTAAAAGCCGCAAATATGAACTGGCTGATAAGTGGCTTGAGTTGGTGAAGTGAAGCTATAAAGTTGTAGCATATTCTTTGACGGAGAAAAGAGGCTAGATTTCGGATGAAATACATTAAAAAAATCAAACTGAAAAACTTCAAGAGATTTCGCTCTTTTAGTGTTCCTCTCTATGAAGATTTAAACGTAATAGTCGGTGAGAACGAATCGGGGAAAAGTACAATTTTATCAGCAATTAATTACGTACTTGGTGGAAACAAAAACAAAATTGAATCTATCGGCTTCGATAAGCTGATTAATACTCATTGCCTGATTTTTCAACTTCCATTAATCGCGCATGTCTCGTCTACCTCTTTGTAAAGACTTGCACAGCGATTGTCAATCCTAATAGGGAATACCACCAAAACCTTGTTTTGTGTAGGGAGTTAGCCCGCATTTCTCACAGACTTGCAAACGCATATCAATTTGACCTTAAATCCTGATGTGATGGCAACGGCGATCCAGGAAGTGAAAAACCAGTCTGTTTTAATTGGAAAACGCCAAATGCCTACTGGTTTTAGCTTCGGTTCAATGCAAAGAGTGCCATTACCTAAACGCAGCGCAGCGTTTCCCTGGGCTGTCT
>QIKQ01000125.1 GCA_003233075.1 Gammaproteobacteria bacterium | reverse complement strand
ATGGATTTAACCAGTTTTTATAATGGCTAAGTTTGAGAAAATACTACTGTAAATTAGGCTATTACGCCACCACGGCAATTACGGTAGAGCCCTCATTCTTGGCAAAAATTAACGGATTTGGGCGGTCAGTTCTGTTAATGTTTTGATCTTTAATGGAGTAAATAGGCAAATTCACTCCTCAAACACTAACCTTCATCAATGGAGCAATATTCCATGGACACGACCGCCCAAACTTCATCTTATAATGCCAAACAGCTAGATGCCAATCAGAGAAAACAGTTGGCGTTAGCATCTATTCGCCAATCAGAGACCGTTACCACTCTCGCCAAAGAAAACCAGGTCAGCCGTAAGTTTGTCTATCGGCAAAAAGACAAAGCGCTGCAAGCCGTGAATGAGTCCTTTGCACCATCGGCCAAGCGTGCCGATAAAGTACTCTTCTATTTACCGGTGACCTGGGCATGGCTTTGTTAGTGTTGCATTGTCGAGCCAACCATCGTGGTATTCAAAAACTATTAACCGATGCCTTTGACCATCCCCTATCCACTGGAAGTATTCATAACCTGGTTCAGGAGGCAAAGGATAGAGCTAAAATCATTAATCAACGACAGGACCTCTCTCAGATCACCTTAGCGACTCAGGACGAAACGTTCCATTATAATAAACCGGTTTTAACGGGCGTCGATATTCGTTCGCTGTATTGTTATTTGTTATCCTCGGAAAATCAAAGAGACTTTGATACGTGGGGAACGCATTTATTGGATTTACAAAACCAAGGTTTTAATCCCGAACGGGTGTTGGGTGACGATGCCAGTAGTATTCAATCGGCCCTTCAGTATGTCTATCCCAAGGTGCCCTATGATCTGGATAATTTCCACATCCTAAGGGATCTCATGGAATTGCGCCGGTACTTTAGAAATAGCTTAAAAAGCGCCATCACCAACCGAAAAACGCTTCAAGAGAAAGTCAATAAATCCGTGCTTACCGTCAACAATAAAACGTATCATTCTCAATTGAATGTGGCCTTAACAAAAGCACAAGAGGCCCGCTATTTATCTCAGTCGATTGATACACTCGTTAGTTGGATGCAACACGATGTGCTGAACATGCCAGGGTTAGCAGCCACCTTGCGTTATGAATTGTTTGATTTTGTTCTGGATGAATTGAGGAAATTAGCCAAACAACATCCTCACCGCATTCAATCCATTTGTACGACACTCAAGAATCAAAAATATTTTTTATTAGCGTTTACCGAGGTGTTAGATAAAAAGTTTGAAGCGATTGCCGATGAATTTGTATTTCCTTTGGAAAAAATATGGGAGATGTGTGAACTTCAACGTTGTAAAAATGGCAGCGACAGATATGCGGTTCGTTCAGTACCGTTACAGGATTATTTTGGGATTGAGTTTGATGACGTAGAAGATGCGGTATTAAAGGCACTAGGGTCAACAGAGCGCACGAGTTCAATGATCGAGAATTTACATAGTCGTATCAAACCCTACTTTTTACTACGTCGTGAGATTGGTTTTGGTTATTTGGACTTGCTGCAATTTTATTTAAACCATACGCCGTTTCAACGGAGTGCTAAAGAAGAACGCCGAGGTAGAACACCGGCTGAAATTCTAACCGAGCAATCTCATCCACATTGGTTGGAAATGCTCGGATTTCAACGCTTCCAAAAAGCGGCGTAATCTGAATTTTTAAAGAGCCTTCTGAACCCACACATTAAGCTGTTTTTTAGCAGGCTTTGTCACGTAAAGTGTTACCTGAAATCAGCCGATTTTGACCCACGCCGCAAAATCACCCTTAGGCAAAGCCATTGCGTATTGCCTCAAGCATTGGGATGGGTTAACGAAATTTCTAAACGATGGACGTCTAGAAATTGATAATAATCTCACAGAACAGCAAATTAAGCCTTTCGTTATTGGCCGGAAAAATTTTATGTTTGCTTGTACTGTTGCTGGCGCACATGCACTCTGTGTACATTTCAGCTTGGTGAGAACAGCAAAAGCGCATGGGTTAGATCCTTATCGTTATTACGCAGAGGTGTTAGAAGTATTACCGACTTGCCGTACGGTTGAGGATTATGAAAAGTTGGGCTCTACCGTAATTACCGTGGTTCATAAAACCGCTTTATTTTCAGCATAAAGTCGATATCCAGACACATCAAGATGCGCCCTTTGAAACAGACTTCCTAGGTCAAAAATCCCATAGCATCGTCGTTTTAAAACTTTATTCAAGCCTTCTGCGAAACCGCTGGTGTTGCGATCAATAAAATAATTGCCAATCTCATTTTTTAATTTTCTAAAAGTTTTGATAAATTTATCAAAGAAGCTTAATTTACTTTTTTTCACTAGAGAAATCCATTCTTCAAACTTAGCCAATGCTTCACTTTTTGATTGGTGAGTATTAAAAATGTGAGTTAGTTTAATAGCAAGGCGATACGCCTCCATTAGATTCGGCGACCAAGAGAACAGTTCACTTACGATCTCTTTCTCAGTCTTCGTTAGGAGTTCATTCTTCTTGCGTAATATCTTTGCCGCCCCTATTGTTTTTTTATATTCAGAAACTGATAACGCTTGTTTGAGTTCTTTTAATATCTTTTTGCGATACTTATCTAATTCTCCTCGATAAAGCTTAGCAACATGAAATCGGTCGATGACAATCAGAGCTGAATTTTTAAATACTTCTTTAGCTGCATTAATATACCCCGTGTACATATCAAATTGCCTCAACTGTTTTTTTGAGCTTCTTAGGAATGCTTTTCAAAAACGCTTTAATTGTAGATTTTTTACGTCCGTCTAACACAGCTAAAATTCTAATAACGCCATTCACTCGACAGCTAATCAGAGTGACATAATCCTTATAACCTTTTTTCAGGGCAATTTCATCAATAGCCAAAGCACCAATGTATTCGATAGTAGACCAATCAATTTCTTTGGCGACTAACCGATCTAAAATCCCCAATACAGATTCAGTTGTTAAGTTCGATTTTACAGCCACATCGACAAGAGTACTATTAACTAAATCAATTATTATGCGGCGTTCATAAGCATTGGTATGCGCGCTATGCTTTGTATGCCACGATGGTGTTGCAGTAGTCGTTGGATGGTTGTCACACTCATCACAAATATAACGATTAGGCTGATAAATAATAAAAACATCATTTTCAATCATCGGCAAGTGTTTTACTTTTCTTTCTTTATCTTTGCCATGTCTTTTATTTATCAGTTTGCCACAAACATGACAGGGAGTAGACTTTTCAGTCGTTTCAACATAAATAAGAATTTTATTTGGTTGTGAATCGTCAACTTTTATTATTTTTATTCCCGGTAAATTTAATAGCTTATGAAAATCTAGCATTCAGTATTTCCCTTAATATTTTGATGGATTTAACCAGTTTTTATAATGGCTAAGTTTGAGAAAATACTACTGTAAATTAGGCTATTACGCCACCACGGCAATTACGGTAGAGCC
>QIKQ01000221.1 GCA_003233075.1 Gammaproteobacteria bacterium | reverse complement strand
AAATATTCGTCTTTGCGAAGCGGCGTACGCCGCTGAAGCAATCTCGTAAATAGAGTGATATTTTTTTGAACAAGAATGGCGAAAATGATTAGGAGATTGCTTCGTTTTGACCATGGATGGTCTTATGTCGTGTAGGCCACGCAAGACCGTGAGCGACCGCCCTGTAAAACAGGGCTTCTCGAAAAGACGAGTGGCTGCAGCTTATGTCATCTTTATTTAAATCGTTTAGTGATATTAGGTAATTAGTCAGATTTAAATTATTTATTATCTTAACGGGACAGCAGTGATAATAAATGTTTATTAATGAATTTAAGTAGAATACTGTGAGTTTCAAATATATAAATTCTAGAAATTATTTACAATAACAGCAAGATGCAGCATGAAGGAAAATGATTTTTTTGAACTACTTTTGAGTTTAGTTTATGCGCCCTCCATTTTTACACATAACGCACATACTTCTATTTAAACCTCATTTGCCTGTCTAAGTTCCTTCACTTTATTAAATACTTAGTTTTTTATTTATTGTCATTTTGAGGTACTATTAATTAACTGGGTAACTTTCACTGCTGTCCCACAGTTTGTGATAATGTATCATTTAGCTCTAAGTTTAATCATTAAATCGATTGATTCGTGATTTGGGACATGAAACTAGCACGAAGCAATCCACTTTAGTGTCCAGAGCATCCGAAAAGCAATCCACTTTAGTGTCCAGAGCATCCGAAGGATGCGTGGGATCCTCATAATTCAATTATTTAGCTTGGAATGCAATTAAGAGGCAATAATCATGAGATTGAGTTTAGGAGATCACTTCGCAAACTGTGTTTGCTCAGGACGCTAGGGCGGATTGCGTCATCTGCTGATGCAGTCTACGCAACGACGGGGATGGTTGAATGCGACCTGATCGCTCGATAACTTACACATCACAACAAAATATTTGTGGGACAGCAGTGGGGTAACCCTTGTTCCTACAATTTGGATTGATAATATGATAGCACGAAAACTTTTTGTATTACTTTCAGTATTAATAACATCTTTTGTACTTTATTGGTCAACAGTTTGGCCGAGTGCAATTTGGTTTTTTGTGTTTATTTTGCCTCTAGTTAGCCTTGGAATATATGACATGTCGCAACAAAGGCACACAATATTACGCCTCTATCCTGTTATTGGCCATTTACGATTTTTGTTTGAATATATTAGGCCAGAGATCCAACAATATTTTGTAGAGTCTGATACCAATGGACAGCCAATTAGTCGTGAATTTCGTGCTTTAGTTTATCAACGTGCAAAAAAGCAAAGAGACACTCGTCCTTTTGGCACTCTGTTTGACGTATATCGAAATGGTTACGAGTGGATCGGTCATTCTATTGTGCCGACACAGGTTGAAAATGATAATTCTAGAATTCGCTTTGGCAGTGCAAATTGCTCTCAACCTTATGATGCATCACTGCTAAATATTTCCGCTATGAGTTATGGCGCCTTGAGTAAAACTGCAATTTTAGCTTTAAACAAAGGAGCTAAGATCGGAGGTTTCGCACACAATACTGGAGAAGGTGGTATTAGCCCTTATCATCTAAAGTATGGTGGCGATCTAATTTGGCAAATTGGAACGGGTTATTTTGGTTGTCGAACTACCTCGGGTGATTTTGATGAAACCCTATTTAAAGAAAAAGCCTGTCTAGATGTCGTAAAAATGATTGAAATAAAAATTTCGCAAGGTGCAAAACCGGGGCACGGAGGTATTTTACCGGCCGTTAAGCTCACTGAGGAAATAGCTAAAATACGCCATGTGCCCATGGGCCAAGATGTCGTATCACCAGCAGCTCACAGTGCTTTTTCGACACCTCAAGGTTTACTCGAGTTTGTAGCAAAACTACGTCTTCTATCTGCCGGCAAACCCGTTGGTTTTAAACTTTGCATTGGTAAACGATCTGAATTTTTGGCAATATGCAAAGCAATGATAGACAGTAATATAACGCCTGATTTTATCACCGTTGATGGTGGCGAAGGCGGCACTGGAGCCGCCCCGATAGAATTAACCAACTCAATGGGAATGCCTTTACGCGATGGTTTACTGTTTGTTCATAATGCACTCGTTGGTATTGGTCTTAGAAATAAAATTAGAATTATTGCAGCAGGTAAAGCGATTTCAGCATTCCATATGTTACGTCTAATGGTCTTAGGAGCAGATACTGTTAATTCGGCTAGAGCCATGATGTTTGCGCTTGGTTGTATTCAAGCGCGACACTGCAATCGTGACACCTGTCCTACAGGCATTGCAACGCAAAATCCGACTCGATATAAGGCTTTAAATGTAGATGATAAATCCAATCGGGTGGCAAATTATCATCAAGCAATGATTAAAAATGTAATAAAGTTAGTTGCAGCAGCCGGACTAAAAAGATTAGAGGATATTCGACCCGAACATTTTCTACGTCGAACCAATGGAATCGAAATTAAAAACTTTGCTGAAATCTATACATTTATTCCAGAGCAGTGTCTCTTGTCCGATTCAACAGTGCCTGAGCAATGGAAAAGTGATTGGAAGCGGTCAAATGCTTTAACTTGGCAAG
>QIKQ01000280.1 GCA_003233075.1 Gammaproteobacteria bacterium | reverse complement strand
CATCAACATAAGATTAAAAGCCGAAACTAAGCATGTAGAGCCTCAAGCAGAGGATTTGCGGACGCGGGTTCGATTCCCGCCGTCTCCACCAATAAAAAAAGCTGCCTTTTCAGGTGGCTTTTTTTATTGGTGGAGACGGCGAAATGGTTCGAATACCCGCGAAGCGGAGGGTTCGACTAAATCGGCAGGGATAGCCGATTTGATCGCCGAAGGCGACCCGTAGGGCAAAAGCACACGGACGTGCTTTTGTAATCCCGCCGTTTAAACTCAAACCCTCATATAAATTCAAATAGAAATATAGGCCAGTGGCCTTTTTTATTGGTGGAGACGGCGGCTCTGAATAGAGTCCATCGCGAAGCGGAGTTTGACTGAATAAGTAAGTTCTTGAGCCTTCATTCACTGCTCTAAAAAAGACCAGTGAAAGCGGTTGCTGCGAACTGCATTTATGCCTGAATTAAAATTCAGATAGGCAGGGATAGCCAAATTGAATGCCGAAAGGTAAACTTACATGGACGTAAGTTTACAATCCCGCCGTCAGTCCAACAGTTTTAAGATAACTTAATCCCAAGGCAAATATTAATTTACTGCCTTTTTAGGTGGCTTTTTACATCTTACCCTAATCCCGACATGACATAGAAACGCGAATTAGAGTGCAAACCATTGGTGCGTATAGTGAATATAAAAAATACTGAGTCACCTTGTTGGTGATGTGGCATTTTTCAGATTCGTATCAAGGGGCTGTGCTATAAACGTGTTTTCTATATCGGGATTAGGGTCTTAGAATATCTCAATGGCTTTGCATCTCACCCAGCTTATGTAATTACATCACTGATCGTCTACTCACCCGAGCTTTGCTTGAACGTATAATATTTGATCCAGGTTCTGGAATACTCCCCAGGATAGTTCGAATTTTTAACTTTTACACGTTTTATGTAATCATCTTGTGTATACCATTCATAAGCAGCAACATATCGTGCTGGAATACGGCGATTTAGATCAAAGTGATACCACTGGCTTTTTTTAGACGAGAATGACAAAAGTGAAGAATGACCGGATTGGCCAGTCAAGTCAAATCGATCGCAATTAGCAACTCTGGCATAAGTGACCCGCCTTGGGGAATAGGAGGTTTTCTGTAAACTGGTGTGGCTGTCCTCGAAACAATAACTTTCCTTATGAAAAGAACTGTTGCTATTCCAACCAATACTGCCATCGGTAAAACAATGGTTCTGTTCAAAATAATCAGCGCCGGAGTTAACATCACAAGAGCCTCTAAGTCCCGTTGTATCGAATTTTAAGTTCGCTAGATACTTTATACCCAAGCTCTTCACATCAACGTATACATCCGACTCAAGTTTAGCAACGATGTGTCGACTGGATAAATCCAGTGGCAGAGGCTCATTACTCAAGTCAGAACGAACGGGTTCAGCTACAAGTATGACTCCATCATTCATTTGATCTGGGGATTTTTCTGGATGTTTAAGCCGTTCTTGTTCATGATCTATTAAGCTCTCTTGCCAGCTCACCAGCCTTTCAGGAACGGGCGTGCCCTCAGGCGTGATTATTAAATATTTGTCTAACAAACTGCCTTTAAGCTGTTGAAAAATAAATATTTCACCTGTTTCAATGGCTGTCATTTCTTCAACAAAAATATCCTTACTTTCAGATGATTCAAAAAAGTTAAGTACATTGCCATTTGAAAATTGAATGGTAGCAAGTTCAATAATTTCTGGTTCTATAGATATGGTGTCCGTTTTAAATTCTGATGATTCTTCTGCGTGTAATGTAGGTATGGCGTACAGGCTCATAAAAACCAGGCACAAATAAAAGAACACTGAAAGTTTTTTACTACTGGTGTTTTTTAAATTATTATTTATTAACATATTTATTAATCCTTCTTTTTAGTTTTCATAAAGATAAGGGCTACACTCTTTCAAAAGTGAATTTGCCCCAAGTTATTGATTAATCAGCCTGACATCTTGTGTTCGACTGATACCACGCGCCCTTAATTTGGTGCTGTTTTGTAATTCGCGTATGACCGGCATCATTTAAACCGAACACCTGTACTATCATGGAATTTCATCACCAGTTTGAGATAATCTCCATCGTATCTCTGGTCGATAAATTGTTCCTTAGTTATGCGGTGTTTCAAGTTTTTAAAGGTTATATAATCATCTCAATTAAAATTTTAAGACTGCCAATATTTTAAGTTCAATGACTGCCTATTAATTAACCTTTGTTTATCAAAGATCCAACCAATTGAATGACGATCGGATGAATACAAAACAGGTAGCCACCAATGCAAACAAAAACAGAATATCCAAGCGAATCATTTATACAGAACCCATGTTAAAGTAAACGGAGGAATTCAATCTGATGATGGCGTAATGATTGGCTGATTATTGGCTGATATAGCCCATTTTTAATCAACAACACATGATCCACTTCACATATTACCCTAATCCCGATATAGAAACGCGAATTGGCGTGCAAGCCATTGGCGTGCATAGTGAATATAAAAAATGCTCAAGTCACCTCATTGGTGATGTGGTATTTTTCAGATTTACTAGGAGCTTGTCCGAGAATAGAAGTCGTAGCGAGAAATAGCTGGTTTGAGTCAGTTTTTTCACTAATTTGAGGCGAATATAGGCATA
>QIKQ01000242.1 GCA_003233075.1 Gammaproteobacteria bacterium | reverse complement strand
ACATTCACTCCCGAAGGCCAAAAAGCTTTAGAACTATTGTTATTTGACTTTGTTGAAGACATACAACCTAATTTTGTCACTGTTGTTGCTGATCAACTGGCTGCTCAAAATAGTTATCAAGAATTGTTACCCAACCACATTCAAGAGGCGTTCGGTGACTATATTGCAACAATACAAGAAGAAGAAGAACAATTGACCAGTCATTACGAACAAATGTGGGCTCATCATATTAATGCTCACCCATCAATTGATGCTTATTTTTCAAATGATCCAAAGTTTGAGGAAGATTATTCAGGTTGGGGCTTTAAGTTAGACAAGCCTTTCGAAGAAATATGCAAAGATGCTACATTCAGAAATCGATTCATTAACACACTGGGCTTTTACACGTCTATAAATCAACGCTTGTTAGGTATTAAAGCAAAAACCGAAGAATTTAAAAAAATATTACTAAAAGAACTGGGGTAGAAATAATGCTACTAAGAAGCATAACAAAACACGTCTCAGACCAGAATATAAACTCCGTCATTGCGAGGAGGTACGACCGCGGCAATCTGATGGGGATTACGGCATATTCAGGAGGTTGCCACGTCGCTGCGTTCCTCGCAATGACGGAGTATTTATTGGAGTAAAAATATGTTATTAAGAAGTATAAGCAAACACGTCAAAGACCAGAACTGGTTTGCTGTAGGTATAGATTTTTTTATTGTTGTGGTTGGTGTTTTTGTTGGCATTCAAGTATCCAACTGGAATCAACTTAATATTGATCGCAAAGATGAATCAGTCTTACTGCACGACTTGCATACAGATGTTGAAAGCGTACAAAACCTTAGTAAACGATTGATTAAATCGCGACGCAACGTTTTCAAAGATTTAGGTGATTTAGTTGATACTTTCACTGGTGGCAAACCTGTACAAGTCTTTGATAAAGAGGTCTGTATGACCATGTTGGCTTCTAGCATTTTTTATATTGGCCGAGCAGAATTACCCTCATTGATACAATTACGCAGTGCAGGCCGAATGAATATCATTGGGGATAAATCTTTACAAAAATCATTGGCAAAATTAACACAAACACGTGAGTCATTAGATATTGTGAGTTCTAGTAGTTCTATATATATCACCCACATCAGTAAAAACCACAGTCAATTTTTTGAATTCGGTTCACGCTTTAAACCTGATGTTAGTAACCCGGGCAAGATGGAACGACATCCAACTATTCTGTCCTGTAATGTTGAGCAACTTTTGAGCTCAGTTGAAGTACGTAATGCATTGGCTATTAACCTAGAGCTCTATGATGCCGTTATGCGAGACGGTATGGAACCTTGGGTGGCACAATTACAAGCTGTTCATCACCGTTTGGATGAACTATTACAAATCCAGCATACTACTAAAAAGGTTAATTGATGTTATTAAGAAGAGTTTCAAAACACGTCAAAGACCAAAATAAAATTCATGTCATTGCGAGGAGCGCAGCGACGTGGCAATCTCCAAATGCGGCTTCGAACCCAACAGATTGCCACGGTCGTACCTCCCTCGCAATGACGGAATATATTTTTGATGGAGTACACTGAAAACTTATGAAAAACGGTTATGTTTATATAGTTACTAACAAAAATAATACAGTTTTGTATACTGGTGTTACCAGTGATTTAATCAAACGAATCGACCAACACAAAAATAAAGCGGTTAAAGGATTTGCAACCAAGTATAACTGCAATAAATTGGTTTATTATGAAAGTGGCAATGGGATGGAAGGATGTATTTTAAGAGAAAAGCAAATCAAAGCTGGCTCACGAAAAAATAAGTTTAAATTGATTGAAGAAATAAACCCTGAATGGAAAGACTTATATGATGACATATTATAAAAGAACACCGTCAATTAGTGAAAAAGGTACAATGTGGCAAACTATTCGAGATTACGGCACATTCACATTTAACAAGCCATATATGCAAGCCATATATGGACACTCCCGTGATGTCAACGCACGATCGCTCTTTTCATGTGGCAATAAAATTTCAATGTTTCTTGCGCACTTTAAAAAAAACCGATGGAGTATCGGAACTAATGTTTTTTCGGGATAATTCTCCCATAGCACGTTCAGCATTTTGATAATATCTCTACTCTTCATCCATTCTTTTTGATTCATGGTACTCAAAACCTCGATCTTTATCGGCTTCGCTGCCTAACGCCTTGCTTCAGCCTGTCCGCTGGAGCATTTTGTTAGGCTTTTTGTCTGATGGGAATTTGCTTTCCAACCCATACCAAGCTCACAACTAAAAATATAAACACCATGGTTTCGATGTTAATAACTTCTCCAAGAAACAGTGCCGAAGCGAATAGCGTAATAAAAGGCTGAAGCAACTGCACTTGGCTTACCCTGGCAATACCACCCAGCGCCAACCCTTTATACCAAACAAAAAAGGCAAATAACTGGCTAACCAACGCCAAATATAAAAAGCTAGCATAGCCCATCACTGAAATATTTGATAATGACTCTGGTGCATAATGAATAGTCGGAATAATGATAAATGGCAAAGACAAAACTAAAGCCCAACAAATAACTTGCCAGCCACCTATATCCTTTGAAAGTTTCGCACCAACAGCATACCCAATGGCTGCCGATACAATTGCACCCAATAGCGCAAGATCTGCAATGTGAATATCCCCTGAACCTTGAATGAGTGCGTATAAAATAACAAGACAACTACCGAGTACACTGACAAGCCAAAAGGAAAAACTTGGCCTTTCAGTTCCTATGAACACACCAACTACAGCAGTTGCCAATGGAAGAATACCTAACATCACTCCTCCATGAGATGCAGGAACATACTGCATTGCCCATGAAGAGAACACAGGAAAACCAACTACAACGCCAAGAGCCACAATCAAAAGTTGATATATTTGCTTTTTATTTGGAATTTTCTGCCTGAACGAAAACAATAATATTGCTGCAATAAAAGCAGCCAATACAGCTCGACCTAAGCCAATAAATACTGGGTCAAGATAAGGAACAATAACTCGGGTTGCTGGTAACGTTAAACCAAATGCACTTACCCCAATTAACCCTAAGAGCATCCCCTTCGTTTCAT
>QIKQ01000217.1 GCA_003233075.1 Gammaproteobacteria bacterium | reverse complement strand
TTCTTACGCGATCAACTGTGGGACAGCAGTGAGTAGCATCCACCACCTACACCTGACATTCGAAAAGAAATAGTAGCCTGTAGGACGTCGTGCCAATTATTAATTGGTACGACGGAGTGCAGGACGAAGTCTTGTTGCTAAATTCAGCCGACTGTTCACACTCTGCGCGAACAAAGTGAAGTAAAACCTCATCAATCAAACATTTATAGTTTTAAGGTTTGCCTTGTCCATATTTCACATGGACGACCAATTGAATTGAAGACTAGACTTCGTCCCGGACTACGCTGCGCTCATCCGGGCTACTGTGAATTCCATCGTCCGCTTTCAGATTCGAGTTCTTCTATAGCTCAACAACATGCAATGTTTTGAAAAACTATTGAACAAAAAACTCATGAGACAATCCTCGAACCTCATAGGCAATATCAGAAGAACGCATTATAATCAACCGATAGACGCCTGATTGGGCTGGCGTACAATCATCACTCTTGAAATCCCATTGGACAGTCATCGTCTGACCACTTTTTAATTGAGCCGGTGATTTTTTACAAATCGTTTTGCAAGTGCAACGTGTATCAAGTCGAACAAAATCCCATCGACTTACACCTTTGCGTTGAATGGCGATTTTGCTGTACAAAACCTGTGACTTAGAAACATTGCTAATATTTGCTTTAAAGTCAATTTTGCCACGGTAGTTTGTAGAAGAAAGTTCAATGTCTAGCTCATTAGCAGACTTAGCTGTATTCACAACAAGCAGCAAGGCAATAAGAAATAAGCTATTTTTCATATATTTCAACGTTTAGTGCTGTTAACTGGATATTTGCAAGCTAATATGAAAGTGCATTTTAACATATTTATAGGCTAAAAAGTTATACCTAACCAATCTATTTATATGATTTCAGTGACTAAAATAAAAAAGCCGAAACATCAAACCCGCTTTGAGCAAACTATAATAGGGTTTATGTATCGGCTTTTACAGTGGAATCCAGAGCGACATTTTGAGTAATTTTCAACAACATTGAATCACTCTGATTTCGACTTCGAAAAGAACTGATGCTATCCGCTTTCAAACAGGCTGGATTGAAGTTAGCGATAGCATCAATTCCCGTACTCGGTTTAAACTTAGTCTTAGTAGTTATAGACAGAGCTATAAGAACCTGATCTACCTCTATTACGATAGTTTCGATTATAAACAACTCGGTTCGCAGTGCGTTTAAAACGCTTGAAGCTTCGGCTCAGACGATTAAAGTTACGCTGAACTCGGTTGTAACGATTATATCTATTATATCGGCTGTAACGGTTCTGATGGTTATAACCATGACGATTCAAACGAGACATTTTGCGTTGAATTCGATAGAAATCGCTTTTGATTTGACGAAACTTTGATACCAAGGCGTAACGTGACTGGCCATAACGTAAAGCGCGGCGAAATTTGCGCGTATCACGAATTAATTTTTTGATATCATGGCGCGCATAGTTATATCGATTTGCATAATGTATAGAACTTAAAAGCATTCTTGCATTTTGCTGCATGATCCTCGCTTTGGAATCTAAGTTGGATGAATAAATACTGCCAGAAAATGCTTGGCCGCCAATTAACATTAAGAAAAGAGCGTAAAATTTGATTGCTTTCATGTTGTTCTCCAGTTCATGTTGTCTTTGTTTAAATTAAATGCTTTAAGCTTGGGACTAGAATACGCCTATGCGACTGAACGAAGCCTGAAAATTAACTGAAGCGGGGCTGAACAAAGTAACTAATTCAGTCTTTATGCGGATTTAGCTGAACTGGAGCTGAATATATACATTAATTATTATTCGTATTTAAAGACTAAGGGTATAGGTAGCCTACATAAATAACTTAATCTCTTTTTGTTGCCTGGGTTATCTTAGCGTTTTTATTTTAAAGAGAGAGATAGAAATAATGACTAAACCTATGCCTTAAGAGAGATGTATTTTTTCCTCGTTTTACAGCGACACTAGTCATGTATTTTTTCCTCGTTTTACAGCGACACTAGTCTATTTGAAAATAATTAAAAATAGGACAACTAAAATGAACATACCAGTACTAATCGTAGCGTGCGTTAGCTTGCTTGCTGTTATAGCTCATATCGTAGGTGGAACTATCGAATCTGCCAGCATCGCACCCGACAAGAAAAATGAAAAATTAACTCGGAATTGGCTGCAATCAATGTGTGCATTTCAAATGCTCGCTATCGATTTGTTAATCGTGACAATCTTGCTATTTCTAATATCACTTACCGATGTTATTACCTTTGAACATGAACTTACTTTACTCCTAAGTTTGTTATTCTTTTTATGGGGTCTAGTTTGGTTGATACAACTTTTTTGGTTAAAAAACAATGCAAAAACTTACTTACTCTTACCTCAGTGGATATTTTGGTTTATTTGTTCTGCCTTGCTTTATTGGGGGGCATAGTTGGCTGAAACCTTACATTAAAATCAATGCCTAAACTATCGTACTTTGACAATGCTTTAATATAGGAGACTGTGCGAGTACGATAACCACTAAGATTTAGCTATAGTCTAAGGAACCTCTGATTAATCCCTGAAGCAGGTCTTACTGTGTTAAATCAATTCTCAAAATACGGGGCCGTAGAACGGCAGACTAGCGTGTAAACTCGGCAACTGCTCCTGCGTTGCTCTACCTCCTGCATCCCTGCAGTCGTCCGTTTTTTCGAATTGATTTGCC
>QIKQ01000047.1 GCA_003233075.1 Gammaproteobacteria bacterium | reverse complement strand
TTGTCGATCACAACTGAAGGGCCGAACTTGAAGTGAAGAGAGAGCGATTTTAACGGTGAATAGTTTGGAGGAGTAGATGTTGATACTGAGATGTGTCGAGCTTACACTAAACAAGCTGTGCGGAACACGGTAAGGGTGTGATAAGTACGCCAAGAACATCAGATGTTAGAACAACCGCTGTCCCTAATGATTTGCAATTAATTGAACGTGCGGTCGAACGTGTGAGCCTTTAGATGGTTCCGTGTATACGGTCACTATATTGTATTAATTTAGAGTGTTTTACTTCAGGAACCGCCTTGGTACGTGAACCGTTTGCCTGGTGGTGTGAGAGCTTAGAGGCCGCAAGGCCTCTGGCTACTCGATCCACAAGTCGGCGGAATATAGAAGTAAAGTGCAGTTGGCTTGAAAATAGCTAAAAGGCAATAGTAATCGTGAGGGATTATAGTTAATGAAAAACAAATATATTTAATATTTTTTATCGAAGTGATGATCTAATTATTGAATCTAATATGAATTTATATTAATGTTTGAAAATGTTAAAACATTGAATCTATCCTGGTAAAAATTATGCTTTTATCTTACTTGTTACTGCCCACGCTTATGTCGTTTGAAATTCCGCTTTCGCAAAACGACGTGCTTCAATTAGTAAAGCCGAAAGGTTATATCTACCGGATATCCAAGAACGCTGCGGACCCAGAAAACCAGAAAAAGAGTGCATTACAATTTTCGTATTTTAATAACGTTGGCTATAAATCATTTGTTTTTAGAATATTCATCTATCGTGATCCAGAAAATTATGTCAATAATGCTACGAATGCGAAATCCTATATTCGAGATTATTGCAAAAATTACCAGAATAACTCAATTGAAAATCAGGTGATCATTCGTACTAAAAGTCGAGGTCGAGGTGATTACGTTTATTATTGTAGTTTCACTGATTCGACGATTTCCAAGCGAGGTAAAGTTAAGCCCGGACAATTTAGAAATATTAGCTTAGCTATGGTGCGGCAAAATGGTTATGTGTTTATTGCTGTCGCATACTCTAATTCACTTTCAGGTAAATTATATAAGCGTTATTTGAATACGCTTGCTTCGATTAAAATAAAAAACAAGTAACTATTATTAATTAAATTAGCGAATTAACACCACAAAACTTAATGTTAAAGTCATTATTTTTAAGTCTAACAACTGATCTTGTTACTACTAACAAGCAAAATCATATACCTTACTTTCCTTCAGCTTGACGTACGTAATGTGAACTAGTTATCATTTCAGCATAAGAAATAACATATACAAAAACAATAATAATTTAAGTGAAATTTTTAAATCTAATTTTGTATTGGTTGGATGACAATAAATTTCACTAGGATGGGAAGTGAATTCAAAATCTAAAGACGGCATATCGTCTTTACTTTCACAGTCGTAATTTCATCGTTATGGATAACCTAAGTGATCTGTTTGCCACAGAGTTTAGTTTGTGTGCAGGTGAACATTTATAAGTCATTTGTAAATATCGGTGACGATTTGTGGTAGTTAATTATATAAAAACAAAACAGTTAAGGTATGGGGTGAGAAAATGCGTTCTTTAATAATATTAAATATTTTTATTTTGGCGTTGTCAGCGTCGAGTTTATTTGCTGATGGCATGCCTTCGCCTGATGAAGTCACTTTGGAAGTAATTCAAAATAACCAGGGCTTTAATCTAAACGGCAGGCAAGAAATGCCATCAGGTCCAGGAATAGCCGCACCACGAGTAAATAAATTCGAAAGAAACACGGTAGAGAACCAACCTGATTCTGACGATAACAATACACCGACAGTTGTGGAAACCATATCAGCAAACGAATCAAACGTGCCAGATGTTGTAAAAAATCCTCGACCGGGCAGAACAGCGGATAAATCGTCTCGTAATGATTTTCCAAAAAATGTGCGTCGTGAGCCGAAACCTGAAAAACGCGAAAAGCATGAACGTGAAAAACCCAAGCATGAGAGGCCAAAGTTTGAGAGACCGAAATTCGAGAAGCCAAAGCATGAGAAGCCAAAGTTTGAGAGACCGAAATTCGAGAAGCCAAAGTTTGAGAGACAGTTTGAGAGACCGAAATTCGAGAAGCCAAAGTTTGAGAGACCGAAATTCGAGAAGCCAAAGTTTGAGAGACCGAAATTCGAGAAGCCAAAATTCGAGAGACCAAAGGTGGAGAGACCGAAATTCGAAAGACCTAAAAAACCTTGTCCGCGACGGCGATAACATAAAACGAAAAATGAAGAGTCTGGCCAGATTAATTTCTGGCCTTTTTTATTTAATATTTGTGCCTAGTTTCTGTTCGATTTCTTAGATCGAGAGCTGTCTACTTGCAATTTAGTCAATAAGTTCGTTTAATTAGGCCATTGCTTTTACAAAGACGACAAATAAAAATGAAAAGACTGGATTACACTTATTCAATGCTAATTACAGTGATGCTCACTGCGATTGGCACCTACTTCGCTACCCTGCATTTCACGCAAACATCAAAGACTGTTAGTCACTTGTCAGTTAAGAAGCAGCCCATAGAGATAGATCTAGCGCAAAGTAGCTCAAAATCAAGCGCGGCTGGTAAAAACAAGAACAGGAGTCGCCTCAATAATGAAGTAGAAATTTCGGGTATTGGTGTTGATTTGCTGTTGATTGACAGGCAGTTTTCCGAACTGAGTCGATATTTACTCAGTGATAAAGTCTATCAAGAGCAGCTCAGCCAAATTGAAAAAAAATTTACTAAAGTAGCAAATCGAATTGATCAGCTTGCGAAAAGCGATTCTAAATATGGCAGCACTTTAAAAATTTCTCATTTAAAATTTCAGCAACAACGTGTTGCCACTTTGGCTGAATTGAAGCACATGTTTGAACTCAATAATTACTTAAAGAAGATTAATAATACTATTCCCGAATTGAGAAAAAAATCATTACAATTGTTGGCTATATTGGAGAAAAAATATTCGAAGGTGGATATGATTCAAAAAGCAACCTATCAATTAATGTTATTAGAAAGAATTGAGAATGCGCTGAATAGGGCAATACGCTTTAATATTAAAATTGCAAAACCAGAAATATTAATTGATCGCGCTAAGCGTGATCTGGCCGTATTTGTGACTGTCGTTGATGCCTATATCGCTGGAAATGCAACTCAAGGAATTGAGGTGGTGAAAGATAAGCAAGCAAGCGAATTACTGACGGCTATTAGGGCGGCGAGTTCTAAATTAGAAGCCAATATAAAGCCTATTATTGATAGTCGTTTACGAATCGCAAAACTAAAAATTAGTTTTGTTTCATTCTTCCAATCTAGTTCAAGTCTTCAAAAAATATTAAATCCTGCTAACTAATTTTATTTTACTTGGCAGCCTCCTAGCCCGCATTTCTCACAGCCCATCTACTGCGACGGCCCAATTGCATACTATGACTCGTTTTCACTCGGTCCAAGCGCTCGACATAGTG
>QIKQ01000082.1 GCA_003233075.1 Gammaproteobacteria bacterium | reverse complement strand
TGAAGTCAGGCGCAATAGTTTTTATCTCGCAGAAGATCAACGGTGCAACGGTTATTCCCATGTGAATGCGCAAGAATTTACGCGCCGCCGCCGTGCTAGGCTCAGGACCTATTAAACTTGTTGATAGAATAATGCTACAGATTCCATTGTTTAAATTTTTATGATTCACTTAAAAGAAAACAGGAGCGAATTATGAGCAATTTATACTGGCTATCACAAGAACAATTAGAACGAATAAAACCCTATTTTCCGTTGCCTCACGGCGTTCCTCGTGTTGATGATAGGCGCGTACTCAGCGGGATAATTCATGTGTTAAAACGCGGTTTACAATGGCGCGATGCACCTGCGGAATATGGCCCACATAAGACATTGTATAATATAACCGTTTTATTCGTTGGAGTGAAATGGGTGTGTTTCAGAAGATATTTACAGAGCTTGTAGCGATGGAAGGTGTTCCCGAGCAATTACAAATAGATGCCACGCATATAAAAGCCCATAGAACCGCAGCCAGCCTGCTAAAAAAAGGGATCAACCTCGTGCCATTGGACGCACAAAAGGCGGCTTAAACTCAAAAATACATGCTGTTACCGATGGTAATGGCAGACCTATAATTCTGGAATTAACGGCAGGAAACACAAGTGATTATACAGGAGCGGATATGATAATAGATCAACTTCCTGCTGCAAAATACTTGCTGGGGGACAAAGGGTATGATTCAAATAAGTTCCGTCAAGCACTTGAGGACAGAGGCATAAAGCCATGTATTCCACCAAGAAAAAACAGAAAAGCTAAGATTACATACGATAAAAAACTCTATAAACAGCGCCACTTGTGCCCATTGGGTACAAAATAGAGAATATGTTTGGCTGGATCAAGGACTGGCGCAGAGTGGGAACAAGATATGACCGCTGCGCACACACCTTTATGTCAACCGTACTTATTGCAGTCATTGTTATTTTCTATTTAAAGGATTTATGAGTCCTGAGCCTAGGAACAATTAATAAGGAGAAAATCATGCGTACAAGTACGAAAACCCCATCTGAAATGACGAGCAAAGAACGCATGGCTGAAATTGCCAGCATCCTAGCCCGAGGTCTCTCTCGATTTAATAATAACCAGCAAAAGCAACGTATTGAGAGTGTCCGTCGTCAAATGATTTGAGACTCTTTGGTCGAATATGATCAGGAGGTTTTGGCTTCTGATTAAGTTTAAATTAAGCAGCTAATTTAAGATGCTGCAAGCGTCTTTTTTTGATTGTTTTAAGTTTGAGTCTTCTCCTTTTTTCTAGAATTGAATTCCCCCTGCCAAAATAAACGTCAGCAGGCGTGAGATTATTGATGCTTTCGTGATAGCGCTCATGATTGTAATATTCGATGAACTGGCCGATTTCATGCTCCAAATGGCTTGGCAGATAATAATTATTTAAGAGTACGCGGTTTTTTAAGGTTTGATGCCAACGTTCGATCTTTCCTTGGGTTTGCGGATGGTATGGAGCGCCGCGCACATGGCTCATGCCTTTGCTTTCAAGAAAATCAGCCAGCTCACCTGCAACATAAGAAGCCCCATTATCCGAGAGCAGCCGTGGCTTATGAATAACTTTGGCGCTGTCACAGCCCGAAGCCTCTAGCGCTAGTTCAAGCGTATCAGTCACATCAGAGGCTTTCATGGTTTTGCAGAGCTTCCACGCAATGATATAGCGCGAATAATCATCCAAAATGGTTGACAGGTAATACCAGCCCCAGCCAACAATCCTAAAATAAGTAAAATCCGTCTGCCATTGCTGGTTCACGCGGGTGGGTTTGTCTTTGAACTCATTAGCTGCCTTGATCACCACAAAATTAGGACTGGTAATCAGATCATAAGATTTGAGAAGCCTGTAAACACTGGCCTCCGACACAAAATAATCTTGTGTGTCTGTGAATTTAACCGCCAGTTCACGTGGTGATAGCTCAGGCTTTTCAAGGGCGAAGTCAATAATTCTGGCTCTAACCTTATCTGGAATACGGTTCCACACATGAGATGGGCGCGACGGTTTGTCAGCCAGCGCGTCCAGCCCACCTTCAAGGTATTTATCATACCAGCGATAAAATGTCGGGCGCGGAACGCCAATCTTAGCCAGTGTTTGCCGTGCAGATAAGTGAGATTGTTCGACAATGCGAATAATCTCAAGCTTTTCAGATGCGGGATATCTCATATTTCTTCGCCCCCATTGCCGATCATGCTTTTTTTGAGTAGGCGCAGGTCAAGAGTTTGCTCGGCAACGATTTCCTTCAAAATTCGAGATTCACGGCGCAGGTCTTTCACCTCGTCAGTCGTAGCCGCGCGCGCAGTATCACCTGCAAGACGCTGCTTTCCTGCCTCAATGAACTCTTTAGACCAGCTGTAATACATGCTCTGTGCTATGCCTTCCTTACGACATAGCTCCGCGATGGAGTGATCACCGCGCAGACCATCTATTACAATACGGATTTTCTCTTCCGCAGAGTAAAGCTTACGGTTAGCACGGCGAATATCTTTCACCACTTTTGTGGCTTTGGCTTTGGATTTAGTATTTGTTCTTGGTTTCATCTTCATTCCTT
>QIKQ01000254.1 GCA_003233075.1 Gammaproteobacteria bacterium | reverse complement strand
AAAGCCCTTTGGTAAAGGTGATGTTGTCCTGTGCATTGAGGCAATAGGCCACAATTCTCGCCATCATCCTTGCCAAGCTTTCCGAAGGGTGTAAGGCAACCGTGAGATTGATCGAATCATAGTAATCACGGTTGAAATCAGAGATGGCAATACGCAGTTTATAGATGGTTGGCTTTATCGCCATAAGAAAATTTTTAAGTAAGCAGGTCGTGCATCATAACAAGTAGCCAGCAAAAAGACTCAATGAACTTGCTGGCATGCTCAATATAAGGGTATTTGCCGCTTTAGATTGATTTTTGTACCCAGTAAATCGAGGAAAATTTAGTTTGGCCTCGGTAATTTAATCATGTAATAAATGTCGTTGTTACGATAATTAAAAGAATTGCTGCAATTATTGAATCGTGTATTTCTTTAATAATTTCATTTGTTGAATTTGTAAATTGAACCCTTTTAATAATGCTCTTAATTTGTTTTTCTTGCTCTTTGGCTATTATTTTACCATATACTTCGTTATTAAGTTTGCATGAATCAATAAGGCTAATAAGCATTACTTCTTTCAGCTCTGGCTCTTTATTATTTTTGACAATATCATGCAATCTAACTCTCAACTTGTTTTCTGGAAATTCATTTTTAGTAGGAAATTTATTATTAGAGAAAATCCAAAGAAACTTATCTTCTTTTTTCGTTAGAATTTTTAGCAAGGTCAGTTTATCAATCGTCATTTCTTTTAATGAGCTTTCTTTTTCACCCAATATTTGAAGCCAATCTTGCAGAGTTTTTTCCTTTTTTGATTTTTTGATTATATCCAAACAATAATCAAGAGCTTCATCCTTTAACGCTGCTCTTTTTAGTACTTTAATTTTCTTTTCAATTATTTCGATACTTCCTTCTATTGAAAGTTCAAAAATAACAGCCCCTGCAATTCCATACCCAAGAAATGCAGAATCAGACACAAACGTTCCTTTATTATCATCTAATGCCAGAAGGATAAGCTTGTCTATCAGGTTTAAATTCATATTTTTAATATTCATATAATTCACTTTGAAAATTAGTTAACGGCTTCATTATTTTCTTTGCATTATACATTCACCCAAAAGTTCTAATAAAGCATCTATATCTTTTAATTGAGTTGATCAAGTACAGTGGTTGCTTTTTTTGTTTTTGAATTCAGGTTTTTTCGCATTAGTGTAAAGCTTGTTGGTCGAGATCATTACCGAAGCACATGAATTATACTAATTTCGATGCCAGCCAGTGTTTAGCAAAGTTTAAATCTCTGGAGATGGTTGCCTTGGAATTATTGGTTAGTTTGGCAGTTTCCTCAATCGAAAAACCCATAACCTTAGTTAGTTGAAAAATTGTTGCTTGCCTTGCAAATTTTGTTTCAAATTCTTCAATTAACATGAGTATGTGTAACATATTCACATCCTCTGCAGATTGTTCTGTTTGATCTGAGTGAGCAAGCCTGACATCTCTTTTGTCTGCCAGTTTAGCCCGTAAGTAATCAATGCAAGTGAGTCGAAAGACGTGGGCGGATAGGCGATAAAGGTCTAATGAGGTTTTTGGTTTGCCAGTTTGAATGGCATCAACCAAACGTGAATAAGCTTCATGCACCACCTCGGTTGGTGTGATGGTTAAATCACCAACTTTGTCGCGCTGTAAATTGGCAACAGCAATCAGCCGTTGATAAGTATTTTCAAAAACACGAATACCTGCAGCTTGGTTACCATTAAGCCAACTTTGTAAATCTAATGTTATTTCTCCCAGTTTTGTCTCTTGCAATAGATTTTACCCACCAGTATGATGGCCTGTATTATAAGTGGCTTTTATCCGCCTGATGAGTAAATTGCAAAATAAAAATCTATCCGAATTATTTGAGATTGGATATCATTTAGCAAGCAATGAAAAAGTCATTTTTGTCTCTAGCGTTCGTCAATTTTCGAGTAACAAGGCCGATGAGCTTGAGCGCATGTTTGCCGTTGATCCTGCTAAAATGGGGTTTGATTTAGCCCCGACTGCTTTAAATAAAACACCGCATACATTTAATGAATTTGAAGTTCCTAAAATTATTGGCAAGTATTTAATCCAGCAAGTTCTTGGTATTGGAGGCATGGGAATTGTTTATCTCGGTAAAAGAGCAGATATTAATCAGTTAGTTGCCATCAAAGTAGCTAACACCCTGTTACCTCAAGGCGTAAAAGCTGATGCCATTACACATGAGGCCAAAATATTGGCTTCTTTACAGCATCCCAATATTGCTTCTTTGGTTGATTGGGGTAGTTATCAATCTAATCGACATTTTGTTGCAACTGAATATGTTGATGGTTCAAGTTTAATAGATTATTGCGATAAAAATAAATTAGATGTTATCAGCAGAATAAAACTTTTTTTTAAAGTCTTAGATGCAGTTGAATATGCCCACAGCAACCTGATTATTCATCGTGACATAAAACCCAATAATATTCTGGTAGAAAAATCAGGTACAGTAAAGCTCATAGATTTTGGCGTTTCCAGATTGATGGAAACATCAAGTGACACCCACCAGCAAACTATTGGTGCAGCTTTAACTCCATCTTATGCCAGCCCCGAACAATTAAGTGGCAAAGCTCTTAGTATTCGCAGTGATATTTATTCATTGGGGGCGGTGTTACTTTATTTACTTACTGGTAAGCAAATAAAACAGGCAAACCACAATCCACAACAAGCTCAACAACAAGCTCAGCTAAGCATAAAGAAAAATCTACATGAAAGCTTTCATGGCAATAAAAAACGGCCGTTATGGCAGAGAGTTGGGCAACAAACATTCTCTGATATTGTTTTGGTTATAAACAAAGCTATGTTTATCGATGTAAATCTTCGTTACCAAAATAGTCAATCTTTTCAAGAGGATTTACAGGCTATTGTCAAAATTAAACCTATAAAAGCCAGAAAACCAAGTAAGTTGTATTGGCTTAAAAAGTATGTTGCCCGTAATCGTATAACGACCTCGATAATAATCATGGCATTTTTGTTGACGCTACTGGCTACTGCATTTGCTGCTTGGCATTGGCATAAAACCATCCAACAAAAAGATGAAATACTTGCTGCCCATCTACAGCTTAAAACCTATGCAAATTTTTTAAATACAACGCTTAAGGGCATGGATGCTTATTCTGGTGGCAACCCCAATATTAAGATGCAAGAGTTTATGCAACGGGCAGTAGAGTTGTATAAAAAAGAGCAAAATGTTTCATCTGAGCGACTTGCCTTTCATGCTGTAACGCTATCGAGTATTTATGAAAGTTGGGGCCATTATAATGATGCTTTGCGAGTCTTGGAAACAGGTTATGAGCATGCAAAAACAAGCCCTTCTCCACATGATGATGTTAGTTTGTTGACTGAAAAATCGCTTTTGCATGG
>QIKQ01000070.1 GCA_003233075.1 Gammaproteobacteria bacterium | reverse complement strand
TAACCGGAAATTTACTGCGTATTTTTTTGTGCTAGGCTTTTTTAGCGCAAAAAAATACGCAGTAAATTGTCCGCGTTTATGAGCCTTGTTAGGCATTTTGGTTATGTATCTTTGCACGATTTATTAATACGAACAAAAATTGGTGCATCACCTTTATGAAAACCAATACAAACTTCCCATTTTGATCCACACTCGCTCCATAATGGTGTTATTGCTAAATCATCATTGCCATGCCAACTGTCACCAACTTTTAAGTATGGCGCTTCAATGTGCGTGTTAATACAACCACAGATAGGACAAAATAAACTTCTTTGTTCGCTTCCTACGGATTTTTGCTCGTTAGAGATGACTGGTAAAATATCTAATTCAGGTTTCATTATGGTTCCTTTGTTTAAACTGTTAGGCATCTTTATCATTTTTTGTTTTTGCTGAGCCATGACCATAGTGATCTGATAACGGCTCTTCATTTTCATGTACAATCTCACCTGTTTCCGGGTCTATTACTTTCTCAATGTATTTATTGTTATTTTTATCAATAATACGAGTCTTTTTCATCCATTTTCCATCGCTTTTTCTTAGGTCATCACCTGCGAATAAATCATATCTTGGATTTCTTTTTGAATTGAAATTGCTATCTTTACCCTTAGCTCTGAGGCTGTCATGTATTTCTATTCCGGCTACTTCGGTTATACCCATTTCTATTGTTTGTTTAATTGAATTACATATTGGACATTTTTTAATAGTTTCTAAATGAGCCCATTCTGACGGAAGCTTTTCACCACAGTCAGAACATTTAACACTTATACTTACATTATCACTCATATTTTTTATATGCCTAACGTTTACATAACTGGCGTTTTTATTTTTGGAACTTTTATGTTGTAATGCAATGAAAACATAAAAGTTCCAAAAATAAAAATGTCCATGTTTATGTGATTGTTATACATTTACTTTATTTTCTAATTTTTCAGCGTATGGTTTACAGATTTCTACAGCGAGTTGACACTGCTGTAGATTAAACATACCTATGTGGCACTTACTCGTAGGAATACTCATCTGGCGTGCCAACCATTTATATCCCGCATCTCGTGCTTTATTTTTAGAAACATTATATTTAATAATTTTATGTTTCCATAATTTATCAAAAAGAGTGTGAACTTCTATTTTTGCTTCTCTCAACTCTTTATTTGCTAGTCTGCCGAGTGGCTTATACTCTCTGCTATCTTTATGAACGCCTACCCAGGCCTGACAGGGAAGGCAGATCCAAATCATCCCGTAGCTTTGGTTATATACAACGGAGCTATCCTGCAAATCAGCCAACTGATTACAGTAAGGGCATGTTACTACTGTTTCTTTTGCTTTAGATTTTTTTCGTTTCTTTGTCATAGGCTAATTAATAGAGTTATAACGCCTAGTTAACCTGCATGTTTTACAACGTGGTTTTTTGTGGAATACTGAGCGCAGCGAACCACAAAAAGGCGTGTTGTAAAACATGTCAGAGTTGAACTTTTTGTTAGGGCTTGAATTTGTCATCATAATCATACCAGGGATAGATTTTCAGTTCTCTAGGGTTCCTTGTTGCACGAAAATACAAGCAGCAAATTATTGCCATTATGCTTCTAAAGTGAAACTCAAACGCTGATGAATGAGTTAGTTCATGCACTATGTTGTTTCGCTCTCGTTTCAATATTACAAGCGCTTCAACAATGGCATTTGGAACTGAGTCAGCTTGAGGATTGAATGGCTTACAGAAATTATTTTGCATTTTTATTTTTTGCTCTGAGTCGTTTAGGTCTGCATTACCATAAACACCATGATGCCATGCTTGGCGATTATTTCTGTAATTGGGATTTATTTCATCACAAATATCGTTACCGTAGGCCTCAAGAAGTGAAAACATATAGACAATAGATACGGTGTCACGCGGGAATGAATCTATTTCAGAACCAGTTTCTTCTGGTGCAAGGTCTTCGTCAGGGTGTAGTAAGCTTTCGTTTTTGAATGTCCAATTTTGAAGTAGCTTGTCATTTGCAATTAAACCGCATCCTTGAATTGGATACTCACTGTGTTGCTCGGCTTCAAAACCACGCCAATCTGCTGATGCACGATCTGATAGGTACACCGAAACATCATAATACTTCAATTTGAACGAAAGAAGCTCGCTGATAACATCATGTGTAAGTTCATGTATATCCATTGTTTATATTTCCTTGGCCCTAACGCTTTGCTCACCGGCAATTTAAAGTGGCACGTTTTTGCTGCTTTTTAGCAAAACAAGTGCCACTTTAAATTGTCCGAGTGTAGCTATTTGTTAGATTTTTTAGTTGTAAGTAGCTAATAATTGAATATACCTTGTGTCTTTACCTAAATTTGGTAATTGCTGGGGTGTTGCTGCACTAATAGAATTTAAAGCCTGCTGAGAAATTTGATTTGTAGTTCGCTGTAAAAAATAATTAGCAAGATTTTTGTATCCTTCCCCACATGATGACAAGCTTACACGAGATGAAAATTCTCTGTCTTTTAACAGGCTTACAAATTCTTTTATTTCAGATTCACCAAACTTTGACAACATATTATCGTAATATGAAGTTGACATAACAGATATCCCATGACCATTACCTATTTTACTCATAACAACAGTTTTAACATATAGATTACGAACTGAATCTGGAACAGCCCCTGTTGATGATACATATGAATCTAATACACGAGCATGTGACGTCTCATTGTGGAAATTATTAAACCCAATGTGTGCTGAATAGAGATTATTTATTTTTTCAGACAACTCTACAGCTAAGGTGTCTTGAGGAAGATACGGCAACCCACCAACAGCAGTAAGAAACTCATTTGCTGCATCTTTTCTGGCTATTTCAGCATTAGAGGCATACGTAGCATATTTTAAACCTAGCTCATATTTCGTACTGTCAGGTGCCATATTCCAGGATTTTTGACAAACAAATCTGATGTTTGTTTTTAATTGTGCCGCTGCATCTTGTGCGGTATACATGCCAAATAAAGTTCTAAGAAGCGATGTCCCTAAATCACTTGGCAAATGCTCAATACCAGCATTTATGTGTTGAGCATCAGTAGCTGTAAGAATATTATTTCTTATACTTCCTAGAAATCGCTTTATTTCAATTACAGGACCTTCTGGCTCTTTACCTATAACCTCCTTAATGCACGTTTCTAGCCATGAAACCAACTGAAAGCCTGTTAGGTCATTTTGATTTGGATGTGCTGCACTTGCCCAGTTACGCATATCACGTATATAGTCTAGGTGCTTATAACCGATATCAGATAGGATGCCTGTCATATGACACCCTCTAACTAATTCCCACTCATCAAGTTTAACTAAATCGTTCTCATCTCTCAATTTACTTCTTCGGTTTTCATCAGTTATTACACTATCGAAAAAGTATTCGAGGTCAAATTGAACTACTTTTTTTCTAAGATTTAATACTGTCTCGTCCCATATGAAATTTAATGCTGCATCAAATAGACCTGCTGCACATGCAGCTATAAATTTTGAAATATAGATAGAAGTAGATTTTTGTTCAGGACTAATTAATGTAATTACTTCAGGAAGATTATTTATAACTCTAGTTCGCTCTGTAACAGGCACCAAAACTTGTTGATTAGGTAAGCCAAGCTCGCCAAGATATGTTGTTAATCCGGTAGTAAATTGGTCTACGCTTGTGACTACTTGATCTTGGGATGTTATGACAATTTCATTGCTCATTTAAGATGACTCTTTTTTGTTTTTTAAATCTAACGCTTAGTTAAGGGGCGTAGTGAACGGGCGCGTTTTTTGCGCTCTTTGCAAAAAACGCGCGGGTTCACGGAGTCCCTCTTGAACTTTTTGTTATACGATTGCATCAATTTTTCCGGAGAACCATACCGACTGA
>QIKQ01000035.1 GCA_003233075.1 Gammaproteobacteria bacterium | reverse complement strand
TACCCATTCTGTGCTGTCTCGGTTCTCAACCCGTAAATACTCCTGCGGTAAAAACGGTATTACTGCCGAAAGAATTTCTTCTGCTTCGTCTCGCCAGTCTACAACGACACAGTTATCACATTCGCCGAATACAGCGACAACCTCGTCGTTACTATCGATAAGACCAAAAATCAAATTTTCGTTCATAGATAATTTCCCTAACGAGTCTGAAGTGGTTAGCTCACATAAGTTCCGTTATATTTTTTATATTTTACTTGGAAATTTAAATTGGGCGTCCTTCTGTTTTCTTTATTTCCTGGCGATGTTGACCTTACCCTTCTCCTAGCCTTTAATTTTGCGATTACCTGGCACGAGAACTTTCACCTCTCTAGTTTTGCGCCATGCCCGACACACACGATTGAAATAACCGGCGATTTATTCAATGGGCAGCCTTTGGCTTATTGAATAAATCGGCCGTGTTAATTGGTTTATTATACATTGTTTCTTGCTACAAGGTAGCCACCAAGCAATGCGGTGGGGAATACTGTAGTGAAAGCCAAAATATTAAACCAAAACGGGTAGCTTTCGTAGACAAGAACTCCAAATATTGCTCCAAATAGACCAATCAATGCGGAGTTGGTATACGGTGCAAATTGACGCGGACGATCTTGAAGGAATTTTTAAATAACCTAACATATTGCCCACCACTTGATATATGATTCCGAAACATAGCTTATAACTTGTGTTGTACCTATAGACATCCTGCTATCGGATATTTAGTCCATTAAATTGCGAATTGATCAACGTTACCTTCGTTTTCCCGCTTTCCGTAAAATTTGTACACAATTGCACTCAATTTGCACTTCCAACTATTATCATAAATATGTAAGCATGTACAAATAATTAGTTATCAATTTAATTGCAGAGATAGAATATGCTTACAAAGACTGTTAATTCGATAGCTCACTTCCGTTTATATTATTTATTTTAGCAAAGGGTTAATTCAAGATAAAATGAGGATTAAAAAGTGAGGTACATAGAGCAGATAAAGTATAATCTCCCCATCCTTTTTTTAAGAAAAAATATTATCGTAATTGTAGCTGCGCTGATATTACTTCATATCATATCAACAGAAATAGCAAGATTCGCCGTTAATTATTTAGCGGTGAACGTTACGGATAGCATAGCACCAAGATTTTATACTGGCACGCCTTATGATTACGCACTTATTCACTGGGATGAAAAGCTAAAAAAATTAATCTATGGAATATTTGGAGCAATTATATTATTTGAAATTATACTAATACATATTGTACATTTGGCGTTAATGACTAAAAAAAAGCTGTCAAAGCCAACCACATATATAACTGTCGTCATATTTTTACTTAGCTTTCCGACAGTTACAAATTGGTCTATATCAATTTCATGCGAGGGCCCGTCTATTCTATCTTGCGCCAAAACGCTATATGTTGTTACGCCAATAATAATGTCTAATAACCCAATTTTTATTACCATCAGCCTTATACTTGCGTTTTTTATTGTAAATATTTACTTTAGATTTTTGTTAAGAGAAAATTCAAACTAAACAATGTGCTGATTGTGTACCATTTTTTGCGTGCTTTGCCAATTGCTAAAGGTAGCACATAATCTATAAAACAGAGATCACAAATTCGGGCTCACTACGCATTCACCACCCGCTCGTACAATTTCATTGTCTTAGTCAACATCGTCTGTAACTGATACAAACCCGTCGCCTTTACCTACGCCCGGTTTTATAAATCTCCACTAATTTTGTTTCCACCGCTTGCCAATTATGAATACTAGCATGATATCTCGTGAAATCTTGTCAAATATTATTAGAAAGAATTGCTAAGTTGTTAATTCATCGGTGACCCCCCTTAGCTCGTTCGGGGTGTCAAGTACTACTAGTGGCGTCATTCGCCGTCACCCCCACCACCATTCATTCCTGAGTCGTTGCTTGATGAAAATTCACGATCATTCGCTATGTCTTCCTCGTCAGTCGGCTCGCTAATGTCATCTGGAAGAAATATTATTAGACTAATCGGTCCGCTACCTAACAAAATTAGCATGATTGGTAACCCCCACTCTAGTGCTCTACTCGTTTTCAACTGATCAATAAAATCAATAACACCATAGAAAACTAAAACTGACGCTAGTGCTAGTTTCATATTCGATATCCTATAACTAGAAAATAGTAACAATATATACTACATATAAATAAATTTAAACTCAAACTACACAAGCCGCTTTCCCATGGAATGGCTGAATTTAAAGTAATCACTAGCGAATATAGGGGAGCACAGTGTCCCCAAATGTCCAACTCAAAGCAGATATTTTTAAGTATACTTAGAATTTACTAAATGAAATAGCGCACAATCTATAACTAGTTGCTAGCTTTAAAACCTTTCAGATTATCGATCCATTCACATTTAGTGCTAGTATTTGTGCCTCGAAATTTTACATATACGACATTTTTCAATTCAGTTTCAGTAAGTCGTCTTTTGTAAATTGTTCTAAACTCGTTTTTTCTTATACAATATGCCCAAGTAAAAAATATTTCTTGATGAAACCATACAGGGTGCCGAACTTTTGCAGTTAATTTTTTCAAACTTGCACTGCCGTTTCTATCCGTAGTAATTGATATAATCTCAAATTCATTTGGACGCATACTGTAACGAGTCTTTACAATTACAAATGTTATCTCTGCGTTACGCACTGGATTGTTATTTTCATTAGTAACAATAAATTTAATCTTTGGTTGTTTTAGAACTACCCGATTAATTTTCAAAAAAGAACAACTACTCAAAAAGGCAATATTGTGAGAGGTGCTTCCACTAATCTTAAACGACACAATAGCAATGGGGATATTATCCGAAGTTATTAAGTTATCAGTACCCACTTTTTATGGAATTATCGAAATTCCGGGTATTTATCTATCTATTTTTAAAGCATAAAATGGACGTAAGTAGCTAAAACCAAATATTTAATCTAATATAGCCCTGATTTAGTTAAGGCTATACAATGTTATTTGATTGTATCCAGTCAAAAAACAGATATACTCATATTTAACAAATATGAATAATTGGAGCTATGATATGGCGACTACAAGTTTAAGTCTTGGAGAACATTGGGAAGTATTTATAAAAAATGAAGTGGCGAGTGGTCGTTACGGTTCAGCGAGTGAAGTCGTGCGTGACGCCCTGCGTGATATGGAAGAACGTAAAAGCAAAATGGAAGCTTTAAAATCAGCTCTTATAGACGGTGAAGAAAGTGGAGACGCTGGTGAACTTGATATTCAAGATATTAAACGTAAAGCTAGAACTCAGAATGACTAAAACTTTAAGATGTTAAAAATTTATAAGCAGCACAAAGCTGAAGATGATTTAATTAATATTTGGCTCTACTCTTTCAATAGCTATGGTGAAGCCAAAGCCGATACTTATCTTGATGAGTTAGAGCAGACAATAAACAGATTAGCAGATCATCCTCGACTAGGTACACGTTGTGACTATATCCGTAAAGGCTATATGAAAACCCCAGTGAATAAACACATTGTGTTTTACCGTCTTGAATCAGACAAAATTCACGTAATACGTGTTTTGCACAAAAGCATGCTGCCGCAAAATTATTTATAAGGCTATTTTTAAAAACCGTTTATATAGCCCCAGTCTCAACATAATTGTCATACAACAAGGCTCCAATCACCAAGGAAAATAAATAGAATGACAATATAGTGTCCACCTTTGGAGCGATATATGCTCTGCCGCTTTACTAAGGAAGCAGTTATCAGCTGAAAGGAAGTCAGTCGAACAAGCTTGTTTGTGGCGGTGCCCG
>QIKQ01000218.1 GCA_003233075.1 Gammaproteobacteria bacterium | reverse complement strand
CTTTCGGTTTAATCGTCGAGCGTCTCACTCACGTGGCTTACTATTTTATAGATTGCTTGAACAAGCGGTAGTGACATCCCCAGTTAGCTATAAAAATATCAAAGAGCGCTAAACACAACATATAGTGGGTAGTGGAGCTAAGTAGATACCCCTTATTTATATACAGCTATAGTTCCACACCCGTATATATGCAAGATCTTGTGTAATTACCGTACTTTCACAGAAAAAAATTGAGCGGATCAAAAATCATTAGCGTTTGAGTTACGTTCAATGCTAAAAATGCGTTAATAAATCAAACGCAACAACCCGTGTTTAAACACGGGTTGTTGCGTGTTATTAATATTGTTAGTTGCCAAAGGAAAGTGTAGTGAAAGTTGATGATATTAGAGTTTTTATCCCTAGTAAGAATTACAAGGTTTCTCAATCTTTTTATCAAGCACTGGGATTTGAAATGGATTATGTCACTGATGACTTATCTTTATTTCAAAACGGTGATTGCACCTTTTTTCTGCAACGATTCTTCAACGAAGATTTAGCTAAAAACTTAATGTTTCAACTCTCGGTTTTAGATATAAACGAAGCCTTTGAAGTTATATCTAATTTGACTAACTTTGATATAAAATATGAGCCAATTATTACGGAGCACTGGGGCAAAATAATCTACTTATGGGGTCCATCAGGTGAACTTTGGCATGTTACACAATTTAGCAACTAACAAGTCATTAAAGTCGGACTGCTAACAGTTTGCTCGGTTCCGCTTCGCTTCACATTTTAGCAAACTATTATCAGCCTCTTAATGGGGCGTTATATTAAAAAGGACTTCAGATGAAATTACTAATAATATTATTATCCAGTTTTGTACTAATTGCGTGCAACACTGCACAAAAACCTAATAATAACTCCATGAGTTTCGCAGAGAGATTTCGTGACCACTCAGCAATTAAGTCACCAGAAGAAATTGCAACTCACAAATTTGGCTCATACGAGAACCCTGTTAGAGTCGATATGCCTGTAGGTGAACGCGAATACCTGGCAAAACTCACTTGTTCCGATGGAAGCAGAATAGCATACAGAAGAGGAGGCAGCGCAGGTGTTGGCCCGTACGGAAATATGCTCGATGTATATAATGTATCTTGCTTTATTGACTCAACACTTAAGGAATTCCAAATTTATATGGACATGTACCATCCTAAACATGAAGAAAACAAAGCCGTTGAAGGCTTTATCTTTAGTGGCAAATAATGTAATAAATGCGTTAAGCGGGATTCCATAAATCGTCACGTTTTTTGCAGAGCAAAAAAAGCGCCCATTTATTGCCCCCCTTACGCGGGGCGTTAGAATGCCAGTCAATTATGGAGATACACGTGAAAACTCGGATTTTAATATTAGGTTTTATTCTTTCACTTTTGTCAGGTTGTGTTAGCACTGCAAAAGGACCTGCATTTGTTGCCCATTCACAAGTACCGTCAGATCAAGCTTACGTATACTTCTACCGTCCAAATCCCAATGATGGTGTAACAGTTTGTTGGGACATAAAAGTTAATGATCAATTAAAAGGCTGTTTGGAGCCTCAAGGTTTTATCAAAATTCAAATGTCGCCGGGTCAAAATAAATTCTATACAAGTGCTGCTGCGGTTGAGTTTGAATTTAATGAAAACCTTGAAGCAGGTTCAGCTTACTATTACGAAATAGATTTTTATTCTCGCAATACTGATTTATCAAAAGCCAAAGGAACAAAAAGTATTAGTTTTATCTTTGATGGCATTCATGCGGTTTTACCTGTTGAAGAAACTGTTGCTATCAAAAAGCTCTCAAATCTAAAAGAGTCAGTGTAATGGCATTCTAACAAGCTAATAAACAATGTAGTGGCATAGTTAAATTGGCCACCTAATAAGAGATGTTATGATTGATTTCACAGCATCATTAGGTAGCAAAATGAGAAAGAAAACACGTAAAACATTCAGTCCAGAATTTAGATTGGAAACTGCTCAATTAGTTGTTGATCAAGCTTAAAATCAATGGGGTCTAAAATGTTGATTCTATGATTTGCCGTTAATCCCCTCCTAATAGCTTGATATTGCTTTCGAACAGACCGCTCAAATAAATGTCCCAGATAAATCGATAAGTCATTGAAATAGCTGACACTCTCAATTATTGTCTTAGTATTAACAAATTACTGGCTGAGAATGATAAATTCTACAGCCTCGTTAGCTTTAAATGAAAATCATGTGGAATAAGAAGCAACAAGAGTCAGCCTTCTCTAGCGAGGCAAAGCATCCTGCAACGTGGGTCATTAGATCTCGGTTTTTAAAAGAGTCCGCTGATAAAATTACTTTTACGGAGCCTGGTAATTCACATCTAGCACGGATTAATTTCATGCTGCTTGGCATGGCATTAGAATCTTTAATAAAAGGGCATATGGTATTTCGTGGCATTCAAGTTATAGAAAAAAAACGGGGTAGTACTCATATAAAAGAAGTTTTTAAAAGTCATGACATCCATAAATTAGCTAAAAAAATAGAATGCCCTGCATTACCTATAACTGATGAAGATTATGAAATATTGGAAAAATT
>QIKQ01000050.1 GCA_003233075.1 Gammaproteobacteria bacterium | reverse complement strand
GACTTTATCACTTTTCATCACTTTTTGATTAAATAGCGTGACTTCGGCCTGTGCAATTAAGTAACTGGCATTAAACTGTTTGACTATTTGTTTTTCATATTTTGCTAAAAGTCGTTGTTCCCTTGCATATACCATACTCATGGGGAATGAACTACTTTGTTTATATTGACCCCATTTATCAGAGTCCACATCCATAAAATCCATGATGAGCAAGGGCTTTTTATCTAAGGTCGTTAGTACAGCACTATTCCGCCATGGAAGAGGCGCTGCATATTATTGCATCCACAATATTGCCAGATAAAAACTGATCAAACTTTTGTTGTAGAGCCTTATCATAAAAATTTGCCACACTCATGGATTGACCTTTGGCTAATCCCGTTAACAGACGAATGGCTTTATGTTTAAGCGGTGCTGCTTCAACCGATTTGCACAAGGTTTTTCGCAGAGCATTAAAATGCGCTAACTCTGTTGGGTCTTCATATGGTGAAAACAGGTGGATTTGATGCCCAAGTTCACTCAGATGTTTGAGTTGGTGAAAAGTACGGATTTTTTCACCCTTATTTGGAGGAAAAGGTACGCGGTGAGAAAGTAGCAGTATATTCACAGTGTAGTGGCCCAAGTCCCTGAACTGATTATAAAAAATAGGAGCATAACATAATGGCTATTTATATCACGAGGCAGTAGTAACAATATGAATTTAAACCTTACTTACCAATGACTTTCTTTGACTCAAGTCTTCAACGAGGCTAGAATCAGAGGAATTTTTATTTTTTAAAATACCTTTGTATCGACATGGCACTCCACATTATTACCGTCATGTTTACTATGAAGTTGTTGAACTATAAACAGTTATTCAGGATTTGAGGTTATGAAGTCTTTTCAAAATTTAATGAAGTTAGCATTTATCTCAGGATTGAGCTTATCTTTATTCGCCTGTGGTTCAAGTGATGAAGCACCTATATCTGCTGAATCTGCTGAGGTAAAGGCAATATCTATACCAACGCAAAAAGAAGACATTCAAGTTCTGTTTGCTGATGACATTGCAGAAGATATCAGTCAGTCGCTGCCTAAAGAGATTAACCTTCCATTAGGCTTGCAAGCGACTTTGGATATTGAATATCTAGGAGCATTTAGGGTGACTGCTAGCGGACAGTCTAATTCAAACTATGCTGTAGGGTCGCTTGGTTTCAACCCAGACAATCACAGTATATATATGGTTGGTCACGATCATCATAACGCCATAGCAGAATTTGAAATCCCTTCTGAACTGTCATTTGAAACACAAGCTCGAAATATTCCTACGGCCCCAGTGCTTCAAAAATACTACAAAGTTTTGGGTAGAAAAGAGGTCGGTAATACTAATACTAGGATTACCGGGATTTTATACCATAATCAAAATTTATTGGTGAGCTCTGAGATTTGGTACGATGGGAAGGGTAATAATCGTGACAATTTACAAATTTTTTCAAATGCTTACGACCTCAGGTCGTCTGTTGTTAAGGGAATGCTGCAGATTGAGGGTGCGGCCAAAGCTGCTGGCTATATGTTCAAAGTGCCTGCTGAGTTGACAGAAAAAATAGGGTCTGAATATTTAATTGGGTGGGCGTCTAACTACTCAATAACATCACGATATTCCCAAGGACCTAGCTTATATCGCTTTGATCCAAATCAAGCAATCGATGCAGTACTATCAGTTGATAGAGCAATTAACGCAAATCCACTTATGGTTTTTCCTCTTTCACAAGGTAAACAATTGGTTGAGGGAGGCGATGGCCATTCCTTAAATATATCACCAATATGGGGTCCGTTAGCACAAGTTAAATATGGTTTCATAATACCTGGCACAACTTACTTTTTAGCCATTGGCTCTCACTCAGGACTACACAACGGCACTGGTTACAAAATAACACAAGATAATGGGAATTCATGTGGTGGCGGTTGCGCATATGATAACAATGATAAATATAATTACTTTTGGATATTTGATGTCAATAATATGATAGATGCTGATAAACCTTGGTTAGTTAGACCCATTAGTTATGGTAAATGGAGTCATCCATATGATGAGAAGGGTGGTAACCAAGTCATAGGTGGGACATACAACGACAAGAATAATATTTTATATTTAGCACTTAAAAATGCAGGCCAAACAGGTGAATATGATAGACCGCCACTAATAATTAGTTATCAGGTTAAAGCTAAACAATAAGATATATTCAATTTTGGATCATTGTAGTTTGCATTGAACCCATTTGTCAGAACCGATATCCATAAAATTCAATAAAAGAATAGGGCGCTTGTTCAAAGCGGTAATGGCTTGCGATTTAAATATTCATTAAAAAATATGACTAAAAACGCAAGCTAATAACTACTAACTCTAGAACTTTAAGGTTATCAATGCAATACTTGAGGGTAGACTAGAAAGTTATTGTTAGCAGTAAATAACCTTTCATTTAAACTACTGTTACATTGACTGAGCGAGTTAACATACCCCAATGAAGTTAATTGTCCAAATCCCCTGTTTCAATGAAGAAACGACTTTACTGGCAACTTTCAACGACATCCCCAAGCAAATCGACGGCG
>QIKQ01000211.1 GCA_003233075.1 Gammaproteobacteria bacterium | reverse complement strand
CTCTGTGTCTGCAAGCACTTTACATGCTGCTTCGAGTTCTTGAGAATTAAATGGAGTAATTTGGTTCATTTTTTATTTTGGTGCTAACGCCTTGCTCAGCTGGCCTAAAAGTTATGTGCCTTTTGTGGCATTTTTGCGCAGCGCCACAAAAGGTGCGTAACTTTTTGGGTCAGCTGTAGCTACTTGTTAGCGCTAAAGTATATTTAGTTAATTAGCCGCGCTTAATATAAGTGAAACCATAAGCATAAATTACGCAGCACTCATTCAGAAAACATGATAAACCATTTTTATGTTCATAACACTACTTCAGTTAATAGTGCTTATTTGTTTTCAGTTGTAAAAAATAATCGATTGTGCGAAACAGGTGATGTGACACCTGTTTTTAATAAAAGGCTCAAATGAAATAAACAAAACAGCATTTCATAGGCTTTGTGTGTTTGACCAAAAAAGAAAAATAACGATAACGAATTAAATTCAATTAATTCGAAGTAACACACTAAGCCTTTAAACCGAACGCTAAAAACCAAAAAAATAATAGCAAGTTTAATAAACTACACATGACGTAACAAAGTGAAGTGATGTGAAATTTATAATGAAGCTTGATATTTAATTTTATCTTTTGATTTTTTACCGCGCTAACGTCAGCAATAACCGGCATTTTACAGCTGCGCTGATTTTGCGTAAAATTGAGCGATAGCGAATACGCAAAATCAGCGCAGCTGTAAAATGTCCGTGTTAATTGCTTTTGTTATGCGCTTTATTCAAGCCATCTTTACTGGTGAGGTCAATTAACGTAGGAAGCTTTACCATACCTGTTTGGGCAACAGCAAATATTAGTGCAGCCAATGCCAACCAAAACATTTTTCTTTGAAGCTTTACTGCTTCAGTATGCCGTCTCTCTTCCTCTTCATATCGCTCTATTGTACTTATAGCTACCCCTGTTACCACATATCCATTATTAATTTCTCGCAATTCCCCTGATTCAATAAGAGATTCAAGGTATAACTTTAGTTTTTTCTTTTGTGCATCCCTACTTGGGTGAAGAAATAAACGAATAGTGTAAATTTTAGTCATTAAATCACGCTTGTTAATGTAATCGTGATCTCGATCTAGCTGGTCATTCATCATAAACCTGAGCAGATCCATCCGCTTTTTCGTAACAAGTTTTTTCTTGTTAAAGAAATATTGGCTGAATGAGTCGATATGATTAATCAACTGTATCTTTATGTATATAATTCTAGTGAAGTAGTTCCATGAAAAATCGTAAATACTGCTATATGATACTTCCAAAAGACCACAATAATGTGTGATATTAAGTTGGTAATCATCAAGTCTACCGATAGATATTTTCGTTTCCTTTGAATAGGAATTTCCATCCCATATCAATCCAATCAACCTATCGCCATCTATTTCCGTCACCCATAAATAAGGGATATCATCTCTGTCCAATGCGACAAAATAGCAGTTCACCTCCTCACCTTTTTTCCCAGAACGAGGAATTCTCGCTTCACACGTTTTAACCAGTAACCTAGGTAGAAAAAAACGATATAATAATTTACGAATCAACTATCTCACCCAGTAGTATTTAACGCATAACGCCAATTTCACTGGTTGCTTTCAGCGTAGTTTTTTTGTGCAAAAATGAGAGCGTAGCGAGCTTGCACAAAAAAACTACGCTGAAAGCAATCCATGTGGAAATTTTGGTTATGTGTTTTCTGATTTGCTAGCCGCATTATATGATTCTGATATTTTAACTGCATTTAAATAACTATCCAAATTGTCGAATAAAACGTAGTCTCTTACCCGGTCCCATGCCACACCACCTATTTGGTTGGCGCTCCATCCGGATTCTGTGGAAATTTTGGGTATGGTGCCAATAATAAAAAGTCTTCCACCTTGGTATTCAAAATGCGGATCATTCAAATCGTGGCTATGAGATTCATCTATCAGTAAAATTGATATACACTTTCCTGTAAATTCAGGGAATGAATCTATATTCATATTGGACTCCAAATTTTAACCCACATAACAATTGTTTAGGCTTTTAAATTAATATCCTTAAATGCCAAAATACATAACGCAGCTAATCCACCGACCGCAAAAAATAGACCAGGTGCAGCATTTATAAGTTGGCCGCCAAGCTCTTTAGCCTCTAAAATAAGAGAAGCCTTACCGGTGACACCTAGTACAAATAATTTATACCCCAAATAAATGGAGCCAAATGATGCGCCTACAAGTGCAAGTTTAAATCCAAAATATAGTGATAAAGCTAATTTTGTATGACTATTCCCACTTGGTGGCTGAGAAATCTGCATCATTTTCAATATCATTAGTATGCTCGCTTCATGGTTTTAAAAATAACGTCTAAGCTCAGCGGCAATTTACTGTGTGGTTTGGTTTGCGTAAAACTGAGCGCAGCGAATACGCAAACCAAACCGCGCGGTAAATTGTCCGTTGTAGCTATTTGTTATGTGTAAACCTTCAAAATGCATTTGATACTTAGCTAATATAAATAGAATCTAAGCCTAATTAATTTACCGTAGCGTGCCTTTGAACATGTGCATAGTTTTCGTAATTACAATACAGTCTACATATTGCAACCACCCGAACCGAATCGGATAGCTTCCATCTAGTTTCCAAACTACCTTCTTCTTTAGATCTCAAGGGGTAGACACCAATTTCAGAAATACGACTTTCAACATCAGTGTACTCAACGGACATTTCATCATTTCTAACTAAAATATCATCTACTATTAAATAAATACCAAACCGATCCAGGTAACTGTACTCTTTTAATACCTCTTTTACCTCGTTAAATATTTCAACATCCCCACTTATAAATTCATTTATATTCTGAATATTCTCTGTACAATACCATTGCACTGGGTAATAAAATGATTCATCGCTAGACGATGAAAATTTCCACATACACTCCACCATTGTGAGGGTTCTATCGCTCTCACTTAGCACTTCCAGAGTCACTCGATTTTTGTCCGAGTGATTAAAGGCTACTAATATTTCCCTGTCAGAAAAGTCAAAGTGCTTGTGCAAAAGGCATATACCATATTTATTGATGCAATTATACTTTTTAAATATACCTTTTATTTTCTGAAGCACAACAGTATCAAGCTCTTCTTTATCTAGAACCAAATCCACGAGCGGCAAATCATTTAGCGTAAAATCTTCTAGCTTTTGCTAGCTTTTGCATATTCATACTTTCCTTATTTATAACAACCTTTTAGTCAATTATGGCTTTGCTCACCAAATTTACAGCGAGTAGCGCCAAGAAAAACTACTACTTACACATAACGCCTTGCTCAGCGGCAGTTTAAAGTGGCGCGTTTTTGCGAAAGCAAAACAAGTGCCGCTTTAAACTGTCCGCTGGAGCTATTTGTTA
>QIKQ01000102.1 GCA_003233075.1 Gammaproteobacteria bacterium | reverse complement strand
CTCCTCAATGTGGCTCTGCATTTTAGTTTTCAGCGATCATTGTAACCCACGATCGTTGAGGTTGAGCAGGTCAATTCATTATGTCTAGGATCATAGTATGCGTTGGGCCGTCTTCGTTGCTGGGCCGTGAGAAATACGGACTGACAACGATATAGCTCTTTATAGGATTATTTACGATATCAGAGCTATTTACTGGCAGCAAATTGGACTTTGAGGTCATTAAGTCGCCCGATTTACCCTTTTTTTGCTTCCGACTGGTATAATAGGCAAAATGACTCAATCAACGACAATCAGATTTCTACATGCCTGCCTGGATTAAGCTAAAAGACAACGAAATTTTGTACCCTATGCCTAATGCACGTAATTTCTGTATTGGGCGAAATTTCGATTGCGATCTTCGCCTAGATGACCCAAAAACGTCGCGTAATCACGCTCTCGTTCAGCACATGGGCGAAAATACCTACTACTTGATCGATATCGCTAGCCGCAATGGTTGTTTTATTAATAACAATAGAATTAACGCTCCGAAAAAGCTAAAAAATCAAGATAATATTCGAATTGGCGATACCCTCTTAGAATTTATATTAGAAGAAAGCAAACAAGTTCCGCTGGACCCCAATGAAACAATGATTTGCACTCCCAATATTGAGAAATTTGATATCCAAGAAATCACTATTTTAGTAGCCGATATTCGCGGCTTTACTTCAATGACTGAAGCAATCTCTATATCCAGTTTATCTATGATTATGAACCAGTGGTTTATGGATGTTACTGATTGCATAAGTGACAACCACGGTATACTCGATAAATTTATTGGCGACAGTGTTTATGCTCGCTGGAATACAGATGAAGATAATTCTGAACCAATTATACACGCCTTAAATACTGCCTGTCAGCTTAACCATATTTCAAAGGCGCTAAATGAACAATTCAAAGAAATACCATTTCCGTTAAAAATTGGCGTTGGCATTAATACAGGCCACGCAGCGCTTGATATTGGCGCCGAAGGCACGGCTATGGGTGACGCCGTTAATCTCGCTTTTAGGCTTGAAGACCAATCAAAGATCATTGGCAAAAATATAATTCTAAGCGAGCAATCTTATAACTTACTACCTGATCATATTTGGGATGATAATAAAAAAATTATCAGTGTGAAAGGTAAGAAAGAAGAAATTAATATTGTTGGAACTAATTTTGAAGATGTAGAAGATTACCTAGAAACAGTCAATGCTAATACCACTCCGTAATGAGTGATGCTCGTTAATTCAAAATCTTCCTATTATAAACACGTTTATCTTTTATAAAACTAATTGGATTCGTTGTTTTACCACGCCGGTTTAATACTTCAAAATGAACATGAAAACCAGTGGCGACACCCGTTTTTCCAACCAAGGCAATTAACTGCCCCTTTCTAACTCGATCGCCAATGCCAACAATATTTCTTAAATTATGGGCATATCGTGTTGAAAACTTGCCATGCGTTATTTCAACTATATTGCCATATCCGGCTCGTTTTTCTGAGAAGCTAACAATGCCATCTGCTACCGCGTATATAGGCGTGCCTTCTTTTGCCGCGAAATCTGCCCCATGATGGAAACGTCTCACTTTGGTCTTCGGATGAATTCTATAACCATAATTTGACGTTTTTCTGCCTTTTCTTATCGGTCTACCTTTCGCTAGCAATTTTTTTTCTAACTTCGAATACATCACTTGTGCTTCAATAACTTGTAATCGCTCTTCACGTTGTATTAACTTTTTCTCGAAATTAGATAGGTTGGCAAAATATTGCTGAACACCATTTAAACTTTTAGAAAATCTCATTGCACGTTTAGTTTCAGGAATCTTGTTGAAGCCAATTTCGCCATTTTCTACTTTTGCAATGAGCAATAATTTACCTCCCAATCTATCTAATCGTTTAACATGGGACTTTAGAGCATAGAGATTTTGCATTAATGCATCTAAACGCAATTGCGAATCGCGTGCATTATCGACAACCTTTAATTGCAATTCTTTTAGTATTTTCTTATCGCTTTTAAATATTGAACCACCACCTAGCTCTAATTTTTGTACTTGCCCTAACCAATAGCCTGCGTAAAACAACGCGGAAAAAATGAATACAATAATAATAAAAAATAATACATTAACTTTAGAACGCATGGTTCCAAGCGAAAATGGGCTGCCAATATATTTTGTAAATAAAATGAAATTCATAATTTTTTATTAATAAGTTATCTCAGAAAATACGATGGTCTAATTAATCGTTATAAGTGTGCTTTAACAATTTAACTCTCTTGAGAATATATTATCGTTCAAAAACCCATAATTGGAAATCTATGCAGCGATATTTTTAAACAATTTTTGCAGTATTACATCACACTTTTGAGTTAAGTTGTGCTTGTACAGCTAAAGTTAACGCTATTTATCTAGTTTTTATGTGGTTAATGCTGTTCGAGGAAAATTAATGATACCAAATTATATCTGACTACCAAGTATTTAGCAGAGACTATTTTTCGG
>QIKQ01000240.1 GCA_003233075.1 Gammaproteobacteria bacterium | reverse complement strand
ATGCTAAAGAGCCGCCATAATGGCCAGTAATCGCCACGGTTACGCTGGCTAAAAATAACAAAACCGCGCAAGTTAATTCAATTACATGATTTGAATTCTTTTTTATAAAAATAAATACAGCGATAAGACTCGTTATACCAGTTAAATACAAGGTGCTATAAGCAAAAAGATCGTGCTTTTGCAATGTATAAAATGCGGCGGCAGGTAAGTCCTTAGTAGCTGGATGCATAGGAAATGCGGCGACTAGTCCTGCGATAAAGCCAATCACTACAAGACCTAAACCAATCATCTTAAATTCTTTATTCTTTCGCATGAGGCCAATTAAAAATAAAACAAATGCAAGAGGAATTAGAATAACTGGAACATGAACCACCATTGGGTGCAGTGTTGGAAAATCAGCAAACGAAAAATCACTTAGGGAAACGGATTCACTTTCAGTTGAACTTTGTGATTTCACGCTCATTTTTACTTTTGCAGCTTCTTCATTTTCCAGCCTGTCATGCCCCTGACCTTTGTCTATTTTAATTTCTTTTTCAGGCTCGGGAGCAGGTTTTTCTTGGTGTTTGCCAGTATGAGAAAAGCTCAGCAATGGCAAAATACACAATGCAATTAGTAATTTAGTTTTCATATAAGTTCCTCAATAATATTATCAATATTTAGTGCCATACATTCGTGTTACAAAGCTATTGTTAAGTATTTCTAGTTTATCGATAACTTTTGTAAACCTTTGTGTTGCCGTCTTTATCGAAGGAAACGACATCATAAGGATCCTTTCGATCCCCTTGTTCCATACCTGGAGTACCGACTGGCATGGCAGGTACGCTTAATCCCGAGACTTTTGCTTTAAGTTTTAATAAAGAGCGAATATCGCTTGCTGGCACATGGCCCTCGATTGCGTAACCATTTATGAACCCCGTATGACAGGAAGCTAATTTAGGCGAAATGCCTGCTTTTATTTTGTACGGTTCAACATCCTCGACGTCTATTGCTTTTACCGTAAAACCGTTTTTCTTTAAATGGTCAACCCATCTACTACAGCATTTGCAGCTTGGACTTTTGTACACCGTAATCATATTAAGCAAGTCCGGTTTTGTTGTCGACTCGGTTTTATCACAGGCAACTAAAAATAATGTAATCAATAATAAAGTAAAATAACTAATTTTCATTAGGTCTCCTTACGGTACGATAGAGCGTTTACGTAATTATGTAATTGCAGACGCTTTTTCTAACTCGCATTAGCAATCATATTAAGTTAATAATCTGCATCAAATAGTTAAACTAACCTATTTAATGCAGAATGAGTTGAGATTAAGGCTTAAAACCAAGCGCGTATACCGATAACAAACTGAGTATCACTGATTTTTTCTCCGACTGCACGAGCAAAGTCTGCAGTGCCACCGTATTTTTTCGACCAATATACCCCGATGTAGGGCGCAAACTCTCGTTTAATTTCGTACCTAAGCCTCAGGCCAAAGGATAAATTCGATAAGCCTGAGCCCACTTCAGTCTCAGTGTCAGCTTTACTGTAAAAGGTAGCTTCTACTTCGGGTGACAATATAAGCTTTTGAGTGAATAACATTTCGTATTCAGCTTCTAAACGCAATGCAGTTTGATTGTTTTCTCCAAAAAACAAAGCAGTATCAACTTCAAAATAGTAGGGCGCCAATCCTTTAAAGCCAATTGCGAACCAATCCCTTGTCGGTTTTGGTTTAAAATCACGCCGAAAACCTACTTGAAAATCCCAGAATGGCGCGATTGCGCGACTGTACAGTAATTGTAATTCTGCCTCTTCTGTGTTTCCACCTACTTGTTCGATTTCAGTTTTGATCCAAAATTTATTCAGATCTTTACCAATCCACAGTTCTGCTTCCAATACAAATTGATTATCAGGTTCGGCATTTCGAATCTCTAATTGGTCAATTATTAGTTTAGTAATAATTGGATCGTCACTTACTTTGGCAGATAAATTAAAGCTAAATACAAAGAAACTAAGAAATAGTAATCGTATTTTTTTGTTCATGTTTTTCTCCTTAGCTGACCACCACTGTGCGAAACATACCTAACATATGAAATATCAAATGGCAATGGAACGCCCATGGGCCCATGGCATCTGCTGTCACGAGAAAACTAATTTTTGACCCTGGTTGAACTATCACTACATGCTTACGTGGAATATACTTGCTGTCGCCAGTTTCTAGATCACTCCACATGCCGTGTAAATGCATTGGGTGGTTCATCATCGTATCGTTAACTAAAGTGATGCGAACCCGTTCGCCGAACTTTAATTTCAATGGTTCAGCGTCAGCGAACTTAATTCCATTCATTGACCACATATAGCGACTCATATTGCCGGTAAGATGCAATTCAATTTCTCGATTTGGTTGACGTTTGTCAGGTGTTTTATATATATTACGCAACATGGCATAAGTGAGCACCTTACGGCCGTTATTTCGTAAGCCAATACCAGGATCATCCAATTTATATTCAGGTTTTTCCGCCCGCATATCAACGTGAGGCCCAAATTCAG
>QIKQ01000243.1 GCA_003233075.1 Gammaproteobacteria bacterium | reverse complement strand
AGCGTTAGAGTTTACGAAAATTTTATTTATAATGCACCTTAAAGGCCTGTATTTTATGGATTTCAGCGTGGGGCGGGAATTGCTGCTGTTTGTCTAATATGTCCTTCAGCTACGGTACATTCACTTGAGCCTAGACAATATTCAACAATATCGATCAGCGATGATTTTCCCTTTTTTGATGCGCCAGTAATAATGTTAACTTGCGACGGCTTAAGATCAACGTCTCTTCGCTCTCTGTTTTTTCCATAAATAGATATTTTTAATATTTGCATTCTTATGGCCTTATCCCTAGCTGGGCAAAAATTGTTTCCGTAGATGGGGCATGAGAAAACCACTTTCCCAAAAACCTCGAAGCACGCAGGGCACCGGACATATCGCTGCTTTTACTAAACAGAGCTGGATTTTTAACTAATTTATTTTCTCCTATCAAAAAGTAACCGCTATCATTAATAGATAGCAATCCGCGTTCTAATAAAAAACTGATTGCGGCGCGTACAATGGAGTTATACGACTCTGCCTGCTCGGCAAAATCAGATAATAAGCCTTCATTCGATGCCACCCATGATGCGATTGGAGTTTTATAAGTGGTTGGTAGCTTATAGGAAATTAATTGATTCATCGCCATTGGGACAGTAACAAACGCAAGTGCACAGTGCATGCCATCTGGCTTAAAGCTAACGAACTCATTAATAGACGAATACAGAATGAATCCAGTATAAGCAGGATTGAATAACCCTAGTTCTTCTTCTGAATAGAATGATTGATCCAGCATCAGGCCGCCCCCTGATCATTAGCTGGTTCTAGCAAATCGATATAATCTGTATGCCAACCAATATCCTTATCATCTGACAGAGTATGGTAAGAGCCTCGTGCAACGTAAGCTGATTTAAACTCTGACCTTATCGGTAATGCACTATCACCTTGACATACTGTATAAAGCTTTAGTCCCGAAGCTACTTTCTGCTGCTCTTGTGAAAAATCGTGAGCCATCTCAACTAAAGAAGACTGGTTTTCCCACTCATCTTTCAATCGATTTAAATATTTTTTAAGTTCACCTGGTTTTACCAAATTTTCCCTCGACCAACGAGATCTCTGTTCAAAAGCTCGGTAATAATTAATAATGGCATTTCTTATCACCCTATTGCTAGCGCCAATTAACCGTAGCTGTTCAACGAAAGTTCGTTCGTCATTTTCGATATCAATCTCTTCTGGATTTATATCGTCAAAATCGGAGGGCAGATTCCCTGGTAAAAATTGAGATCTTAGATCATCAATAATATTAACTAATTCACCAATGCTTATTGCACTCTGGTCATCAGAGGACATTACCTCAATTACTCTTTTAAACCACAGACCTTCTAACCTAGAGGTGAACACATCTACATGGTGAGCAGAGGCGCTTAGTCTTATTTGACGTTTTATCTTCTTCTCTACTTCGATGATATGGGGAGAATTAGCAATAACGTAGATAGAATTCAGTAAGCCCTCTTGTTGCCATGGTTCAAGAGCAGTAAACGCCTCATAAGCCTTTTTGTTTGTTGCATTCTGAGTTTCTTGTGAAATGTTTCGCATAGCAATTAATGCTGCCTGAATATTTCTAGTCTTTTCATCGGTTCCGAGATAATTAGCAATACTATCGGGCACAGCGCTTTCTGTAGTTAATAAAGTAAATGCAACCTCTTCAAGTGACACTTCTTGGCTAGCAATCATTTCAGACCAAATCCTTACGGTCTTCCATAAGTCTGCGCTCCTGTCTGTCAAATTGCCTGGTGAACCATGGTATTTTGCCTGCAATAGCTCAACGGGATCGCCATTCTCCTCAAACGCTATATCATCAAGCTGTTCAATTGAAATAAAACAATCGTCAGGATCATTAGCTTCCGCTATCTTTTTTAAAGCCAAAAGAAGCGCATACCTGACTTGATAGATATAGCCTAGAGCTGATGGTGTCGCGTCAAATATGCTTTTATCCGTCAATTTCTCTCATCTCACTTGATCATCGATTTGTTCGCCAAACAAATATTTTCTTTTTCAGTGCCCGCAAAGAGCACGTTCCAGCCGCCACCAAAAACCTCACATCTAACACCGGCCAGTTTTCATCCCTCTCCAAGCCTCCGCTTCCTCTCGTCCGTAAACTCCCACCATTGCTTAGGCGAGCCACCTTCCATATACCTCACCGCAGAGATAAAAATATCAAGCACACAAGGATCATGCTTCTTCTGTGTCACGCGACAAAGCTCATCATAAAGCTGATACGGGTCTCGGCCAATCAGGTCAGCCGGACGCTCAATACCAAGCAAGAGAAAATCCCTCTCCATCGCCTTGCCAATATTGGGGATACCCGTTAACCGTTTGAGCGATTTCCGTGATATTGATACTCCGTAACTACTCACCCCTATCCAGAGAATATAGCTCACCTGACAAGGCCATTTGAATCGCAATGAGAGGGTTGTATCCTTTATTAGCCATGGTTTGAAGATAGCTTGATATTCGGCAATAGGCTTTCGCATACCTTTCGGTTCGAAAACATCCCGATACTTTTTGT
>QIKQ01000224.1 GCA_003233075.1 Gammaproteobacteria bacterium | reverse complement strand
CTTAACATTGGATTAGAGTCTGCCGTTAGTAGCCACACTACCGGTGATGTGCCTATTGGATCTTACTTGTCCGGTGGTATTGATTCTGCGGCGATCACGGCAATATTGAAACAAAAGTACAATAAAAATATAAAATCTTTTTCAATTAGTTTTGAGAATAAGCAGCATGATGAATCAGAAAATTATAAGCGTATTGCTGAATATTTAAAGATAGATAATGCGGAGTTGCTGTTTCGCGATAATAGTGATAAAGATTATTTAGGCTTACTTAGGAAATGCCTTTATCATCTAGAGCAACCTCAGCGTATGACCGTTGATATCCCTCATTTTATGCTTTCGCAATTCGCCCGAACGAGAAACTACAAAGTAATTTTCAGCGGTGATGGCGCGGATGAAATTTTCGCAGGTTATAATTGTTTTCGTGAAGACAGCATGCGAACTAATTATAATAGTTGGCGAAAATGGTATCGGCGTAAAAATGATTATTTAAAGGAATATACGAATTATTATTCGACCGATTTTATGCAAATGTTATTGGCTTTACATAAAAATAGCGAACAACAAAAAGTAAAAAAACGATTTGGTTTTTACCCACCTTGGTATGGCTTTTGGGCCATTACCAAACAATTAAGTACAAAACTATTTTCACAGGATTTTTTAGATTCGGTACAAGATGAGCAACAGATGAATAATTTAGTGGAAACCATGGGCGATAAGATTAAAAATCGTGATTTACTAAATCAATCTTTATATTTCGAAACGAAAACGCGGCTGCCAGGGTGGATTCTTTGCAAGAGTGATCGATTGAGCATGGCGCACGGTGTGGAAGCTCGCGTGCCCTTTATGGATCACGCTTTAGTCGAGCTAGCGGCTCGTATACCGCCCCAATACAAGTTAAATGGTATGAATGAGAAATATTTGTTAAAAAAATTGATGTCTAATCGTTTGCCAGCGATCGAGACTAAATATAAGAAAAGAGGATTCTATACACCGATTAGAGAATGGCTATTTTGTGCTAGCCAAATTGAGCGAGTTAAATACTATTTGTCGACCAAGAAGCTACAAGAAGTCGGAATATTTAATAGTGTTGAAGTCAACAAGTTACTGAATATTCTTTTGCGAAAATCAGCAGCAAAGAATTTAAATGAATATTATCAGACGATGCAATTAGAATGGATTTTGATGTTGGTACTGTCAACACAATTATTGCATGAATTGTTTATTATGAGACAGGGTTCTTGTTTTTCAAATAACAAATTAAGTGAAGTAAGCTTGTTGAACGATTGAACGATTGAACGATTGAACGTGTAATTACAAATATTTCTCAAACAATCAATATTGTAAGCAAGTTCAAAACTGATTTATTTAGCCAAGGAAATTGTGAATAATAATTAAAAATTAAATATATTCAGCGCTGGTATAACCAAGTTGTATTCCGGCAATTGTTGCTTGTAGACGATTAGTAACACCCAATTTTTTTCTAATGTTTTTCATATGATTTTTAATCGTGTTTTCACTCACCATGAGCTTTACTGCAACTTGTTTGTCCATTAAGCCGTAGGCGACTAGCTGCAATACTTCTAGCTCTCGTTTAGTCAAATTGTTTTCATTATCAGCGTGTAGTGAATTATTATTTTGAATATCGTTTGTTCTTATTTGATCAATTAGTAAACGTTGTGGAAATATAATTTCACCGCTGTAGATGCGTCGTATTGCTTCAATCATATCAAGCGGGTCTAAGCTTTTTTCAAGAAAACCACTTACACCTAATCTCGCAGTTTCCAATATGTCTTCTTTATTAGGTTGAAATGATAAAACTACAATGAGCACATTGGGGAAATGCTCCAAAATAGTTGGAATCAGTTGGATTGCCCTACGTTCGCAATGATCAATATCAATTAGGGCGATATCGGGAGTTTGATCAAGCTTGTGTAGGACGGTAATGCACTTATCTGACAGGCCGGTGTCGCCCACTACAATGATATCGTCAACCAGCTCCAAATATAATTGTAAGCAATGGCGAAATAATACTTGTGCGCCAATGGTAAATATATGCATAGATTGCTCCTTGCTAGTATTAATTTTTTGGCTTAACTATCGTTTTAGTAACTGTTTCAGTTTTAACAAATTCAATCTTAAAGTTAAACTATAGAGGCAAGTCCATTAGCATTAAGACTGTTAAAGCTTACTGTTAAAGCTTAAATTACTAAATACGATGCGTTGAATCGTTCGTCGCTTGAAGATAGCGAATTAATGTAGTCGTTAGCCAATGTTAATTTGTTTAGCATCCGTACTAGTATAGTTTGGATTAATTCTAAGTATGTCATAGTAAGCAAAAAAAATGTGTGCCTTTGGATACACTCGTATTGGATAATTGCCCGTTAAAATTACTTTCAGTCATCATTTCAACTTATGATTTACGACACGAAAAAAAAGCACAAGCAAAAGTAAAAGTTATTTACAGTGTTAGCCCGCTTTTCTCACAGCACTTCGTAACGAGACGGTTCAAGGGTATGCTATGACTCGTTTTCACGACCGACAAGTGCGCAGGCATAGTC
>QIKQ01000214.1 GCA_003233075.1 Gammaproteobacteria bacterium | reverse complement strand
CGTTTTCACTCGGTCCAAGCGCTCGAAAACGGTGGCTGAATATATTTGACTATGCCTGCGCACTTCTCGGTCGTGAAAACGTGTCATAGCATACCCTTGCCCTTTAGAATCCCTGCGGGCTTCATTAAGGATATACCGAACTCGCTGCGAGTTCTGATAAACCGTCTCGCTACGAAGTGCTGTGAGAAAAGCGGGCTAGTCCCTATACTCTCATTCTTAAGTCATCTATTTTGATTATAAATTATAATAATGGCTTCCATAAAATATTTTAAATTAAAATAAATGGCACAAGAATTGCGATTTTAAGTCTGTGTTCAGCTAAGAAGTATAATAATGAACACAAGCTATTTAAAGTTGTTAATTAGTTAAAGTAACAGTAGATCAGGCACTTAAGTTTTTTTTAAACGATTGAACTTAAGTATTACTATTTCAGACTAAATAATAAACGTCCCGAGCCGATAGTTCTAATAAGGCAAAGGAATTCAACGGAGGCAATACCATGATTAACGTGTATGATATGTCAACAGGAAGCTTATTATCGAAGGATCAGGACGAAGAGTATTCCGACGAAGTGCTATATAGTGAACTTCAACCCATTGTTAAAGACTTCATGGAACTACGTTTACAATTAGTGGAAACCAGCACAGAGAAAGCTGAACGCAAAGCGATTTCTGATGACTTGGCTGATATCGATTGTGAGAGCTTTATTAATTCGCAAGATCCTAAATAGATCTCGCTTTTAAGTTTGCATAAAGAAGTAAAAATAAAGTAACTTGAGAAAATTAAGTCATTACAGAATGCTGGTTATTCTAAACTAAGCATTGTCTCAATCAGGTTCATCACTTGAGCTTCAAACTCGCCTGCAACAAATAAACAATTTTTCCTATCATCTTAAATTATTAATTTTATCGCTTTCACGTATGCGCTCCTAACGGGCAAATGCGATTAACTTAAGCATTCCTCATTTTTTTGTAGCCCATAAGTTGTCGCTGTAGGCGACGAAATACGGGGAATCTCAACTCTTTCCCGCAGTACGCGTTCTTCGAACGCTCCGTGCGGGCTACAAATATTTCATAACAAAGCTTAAATTAATGGCATTGCCTAACGAGCTACATTCCGTTATAAGCAAAAACGGCAGCAATAAAAAAGGCCACATTACGCAGCCTTTTCTAACACGTATTTAAGTAAATTTAAACTTTTGCTCTTTTTCTTAATGTTACTAGACCGATAAGACCAAGTCCCATTAATAACCAAGTTGATGGTTCAGGAACTGCACTAGGATTAGGCCCTGGTCCAATTGCTCCATCAAGCGTTATGACTGATTTAGCAAGACTAACTGCCCAGAAGTCACGTGTATTGGTGCTATCAATATCAATTCGGACTTGAAGACCATCCGCAATACTGGAAGCATAAGCACTAATATCAAAAGTAGTAAAAGCAAACACATCATTCGCGCCAGCTAATGCACCTAGATCTTCCCAAAGATTTGTATCAACATTATATATGCTAATTATATCTCGCTCACCTTGATCATAGTCAACGTCCCAAGCACTGATTTTTAATTCAGCTGTTGCATAAGAACTGGCGAGAGCATTGTGCTGCCAACTCCAATCCTCATCATACCAGCGATAGTAAGGAGCATCTGTTTCTTGGCCCGGTCCAGCAAAAAAATAACTGGGTGAGTCAACAACGTCAACTACAGCAACCGCACTTGCGTTGCCAGCGTAGAATGACGCTAATAAAAATAAACTCAAAAATAACTTTTTCATTCGTATCCCCTGTGCATGTAAAACTTAATAATTATTAATTTTTTCTTCCCCAACCAAAAAAAGTATGTGGACACGATCATCATACACCTAATTAATTACTGCTTCCATTAAAATATTTGCGGCCTATATCTTCAATAAACTTGCAAGCAACCGAAGAAATAATTATCCTTGCACGCCAGCTTGTCTCTTTACGCCCTGCAAATACAGTAGTTTTAAGCATAAGCTCCTAACAAGTCACTTAGTTAGTTATATTACTTATCTATCAAATTTCTTCCTAATGAAGGACTAAATAAATTTAAGTTTGTTGGCTAGCTTATATTTTTAAAATAAATAGTTACATTACAATTAGTCATACTAATAATTAAATAGTGGTAAAGATTCATGAGTAAACGTAATGAAATAAATAAGTTCGATAAAACACAATACACTCTGACATTCGGCGATAGCTATCGAATGTTTTTCAAATTCGCTTGTTAACATTTGTTACTAGGCAGAAACGATTTCTAGTTTAAAACAATATTTAATCTGCGATTTCGAATTGATAATTCTAAACTTTGTAAGCTTTTTCCAAAACAAGGTCCAGCAAGACAGCGACCTGTTTTAATGTCAAAGCGCGCATCATGGCTTGCGCACTGAATTTGTCTTAAATCACTACTTAAGCCCCATCGTCGCATAAAATATCGAATCAGGAACATTTCACTCTATTTTTACCGGCATTCTAGCCCGCTTTTCTCACAGCACTTCGTAGCGAGACGGTTTATCAGAACTCGCAGCGAGTTCGGTGTATCCTTAATGAAGCCCGCAGGGA
>QIKQ01000019.1 GCA_003233075.1 Gammaproteobacteria bacterium | reverse complement strand
ACAAGCCAAAAGTCAGATTGTTGTGATGGAAGTGACGATGCACAGGGTCTTTACTCATATACTCCAAGCTATCGTGCATCCATCCCATATTTCATTTCATACTAAGAAGGAAGAGAAGGTGCCGCATCCCTCATAGCACAAACTTTCTAGAATTAGAAAAAGAAGGTGCCGCACATTGCTGTCCCACAAATATTCTGTTGCGATGTGTTGCAGTTATCGATCGATCAGGTCGCATTCAACCTTGCCCGTCGCTGCGAAAGCAGCTGAAGCAATCTCCTAACGTAAATTATTGAATTAAGGAGATTGCTTCGGTGTGATCGCTGATCACACCTCGCAACGACCAATTTCTTTAAAAAGAGAAGGTGCCGAAAGAAGGTGCCGAGAAGGTGCCGCATCCCTCATAGCACAAACTTTCTAGAATTAAAAAAAGAAGGTGCCGCACATTGCTGTCCCACAAATATTCTGTTGCGATGTGTTTGACGTGGACTAATTGATTTGTACAGCCCAGTTAAGATTCGGTACCTCGTCTAGCATTGTAAGAAGTATATTACAAAATATTAGCGAGCAATATACAACTTAAATTAAGAGCATTACCAATTTGGTGAAGCAGCTTAAATTTTATAGGCGATAATTACGTTAACAAACGCTGGTAATAAAAAATTAAATATTTTCACTTATATTCTGATTTAGTCTTGAACGCCAAGATTCAGCTAAGCGAACCTTTCCAATTTCGACACCAAGTGAATTGTTCAAGGTTGGATAAATATGTTTATTAAGTTTATGTTTCTCGCTTGAAGAGAGAACATTTAGATGATCAAGGATTGCTAATAATACGATCGATCGTGCACGTGTGCTTCCATCCGCTATTTTTAATGCGATCCCTAGCCCTTGCTTTGGTAGTGCAGCTGTAATGACCCCTTCAGCACCCGATTTCGCGAGGACCACACCTTTGGCGACTTCGTTCAATTCGCTGACGACTGCCCCATGCCCAGCAATATAGAGAGGTTCATTTGTAATGGCCTCATGTAGTCGCAATATCGCTTGCGATCGTTGACTTGATAAATCCACAGGATTTGCAAAACGCGCCACGGCGTGCCCGAGTTGTCGTAGTGGCATAGTGGGCGCGGGTAATCCGCATCCGTCAATCCCGATAGGGTATTGTCTAAGATCAATGTCGGCTATATCTGAGAGAATATCTAAGGATAATTGCTGTAATGGATGTTCAAGCACGTGGTAGTTATCTAATCGCATATCTAAGTACAGTGCCGTCGTCAAAAAACCAGTGTGTTTACCGGAGCAATTGTGATGAATTCGGCAGCCTTTCTGACCTTTCGCTAGAAGCCGGTGAGCACTTTCTGTATGTTCAGGTAATACAGCACCACATGCTAAATGATTTTCAGTTAAGCCTAGCCGTTTAAGCCATGACTTCGCCAGATTTTGATGTATTTCTTCTCCTTGATGAGACGAACAGGCAAATGACAATTCCGCATCATTTAAAGTATAATGATCAGATGCACCACTTTCAATTAGCTGAATTGCCAACATTGGTTTTAAAGTTGATCGAGGAAAAACCAAACTATCGAAGTCTCCCCAGCTTTCAATAATATTGCCCTTAGTATCACACACAACGGCGGAACCATAGTGTCATCGCGTGTCACTTCGACAAAAAGTTCATTGGGCATGAAATTAAATTCCAAATTCATTTGTATTTAATGATTATAGTGCAATTATTAGCACTATGATAATGTGATTTTTGAAATGATATACCGAATATTGCTAATTAAACTATAGTGTAGAAACTGTAAAAAAGGGCATTAATATTTATTAGAGTCAATACCTTATTATGCTTCTCGTCTCAAGGTCACGAATAAGACATTAGGGAACTTACAAGTTGCGTATATCTTTTAAAAACTTTTCTCTTTACTTATAAATTTATTATAGAGCGGTAACGAATTTATTATCTGATCCTGAGCATCTATTTGGCGGTAAAGTTGAAATTACACGTGCAAGACCGCCAGTTAAAAGTAACTCAATTACTTTATCGTATGAAAAGTCATGTGCGATATTACAGGCATGTGGGAAATAACTAGTGCCCTGTGTCATTCCAGGTACTAAGTTAGCTTCCATAAAGAAACATTTTCCTGCTTCATTAGTTATTATATCGATACGACCAAAGTCTCTAGCGCCAAGAGTATTAAATGTGTCAATAGCTAATTTGATTATTCTGTTTTTTAATTCACTGTCGTCGATTCTTACCAGTTTTTCTGAATCATCTTTCTTAGTTTGTGCACCTAAAATCCTAAGTCCATTGGTTGAGGTTGGTGGTATTATTTCAACGGGAGAAGCAATTAGCTCTCCATCCTCTTTTACATTGATTGCTACTGTATATTCTCTGCCATCCAGATATTCTTCTACTAAAACTGGTTGATTGAATTCACTATAGAGAGACGCAACTTTACTTTTGTAGTCGTTAAAATTAGTAACATAGGATAAATCGTCAATACCATTTCCGTTCGCTGCATCTAAGGGCTTCAAAAAAAGTGGGAATGCTACTGGCAATTCACTTTTGCTGCTATATTGTTCTGGGATTGCTATAAAATAGTCGGCCGTTTTTATCCCTTTATTTGCTAAATGCGCTTTGGCTAAAACTTTATTAGAATCAAATTTTAGGACTTCTTTTGATGAGCCTGTAAAATTTATTCCATGTTGCGCAAAGTATTCGGACAACCAAATATTCTCTTCATTTTTAACAGGAATATACTTTACTGCTAAAATAACTAATTTAGGTTTTCTTTTGACGACTTCATCTAAATCCTCTTTCGTCCTGCACAGACACAGCTTGCCACTGTATCCCAATCGACGAATTGAATTTAATACACTGTTGCAAGCGGTAAGTGACCCAAATCCGCTTTCTTTTAGTGCGTCATTTGGTGTCGTTATAAGTTCAATATACATTGCTAGCTTCCAAGTTCAGTAGGTTATTAAATGTATAGCAATACACCCTAAAGTATAAATTATAAATATAGGTGTTTGTTACTGACAAATAGGTGTAAAAAGACGATCAAGTCCACATAGTGCATCGAATGGATATTTTAGAAATTGGTCGGCTTGTCATTCATAATTGGCAAAATGATGAGATATCAAATTATTTGCCGATAAACTGACGCCCAAAGTATAACACAGCTAAGTAATATGATGCCAGTATAATCAAAATACTTAGTATTCTTAGCGTTAAATGGAAGTATTTTGGCTAATTAGAGAGGTGTTAAGAAATTGGGTACTACATCGTAATCAAGCCAAAGTTAGGCATATTTTCCTATTTTAAAAAATTGCGAATAATACCTAAGATATACATAGTATGATAAAATAATTTACATGTCTCATGAATAAATGTAAATATTTTTCGATTTTATTCCAATTTAATGAATAAAGAAAATTGTCGATTGTACAATACCGGCATTAAACATAACAATCAGTTCTTTATAGTAATATCAACATGAATAATAGCGCACAAAACATAATATCAATTTCGGGTTTCACGGACCCTTTTAGCTCCATGATTCACTTGCTTGCCGCCTTACTCTTTTTAGTTTTAAGCGTAATCCTATTACGTAAGAGTAAAGGAAATAATTTACGTTACTTTTTTCTCGCATTTTTTTCATTCGCCGGAATTTTTCAGTTAGCCATCAGTGGCACTTACCATATTTTAGATTATGGCGCAGGCAGAGAAGTGTTACAGAGAATTGATCATGCGGCGATTTTCACTTTAATTGCTGCATCGTTTACTGCTATCAACGGTATAATCTTTCGAGGTTTTATGCGTTGGGGTTTTTTATTTCTAATTTGGGCAGTATCAATTACAAGTTTGGTAATAAAAACTATCTTTTTTGACACTATACCTGAGTGGGTTGGTTTCACATTTTATCTTAGTTTAGGCTGGCTAGGATTCCTCACCTTTACTATTGTCTGCAAGCGCTTCGGTATCTATTATAATCGTTACTTAATATATGGCGGAATAGCATACACGATCGGTGCTGTATCAGAATTTTCTCAGTTCCCAATTTTAATCAAAGGCGTCATCGGTTCGCATGAAATTCATCATATTGCTGTTGTAATTGGAATTGGATGTCATTGGCTGTATATATATCAGTTCGCTGATGGTTTTGTTACTCTGCCAAGTGGCGAAGTTTTATTCGAGCCAAATTTAAGTGTAAAAACTGCGTAAATAAATTCTG
>QIKQ01000091.1 GCA_003233075.1 Gammaproteobacteria bacterium | reverse complement strand
GTCGCTCAATATTCGTGATCAACAGAAGCATGTTCCACTAAAAGTATAAAAAGGACAATCGTGGGTTTAATGGAACAGTCAAACTATAAGTCGCTCCAGCTGATTCGTAAAAGCGGCGCTTCGCTTGCTTTTACTCTCAGCTGAGCTTTAACGTTACATGTAAAAAAATGAAAAGCATTGAAGAAATAATTAAAGCATTAAAAAGTTACACCCCTATAAATGATAATTGGGAAGACCTCGATATATTGATTGATAAAGCCTGCAGTACAAAAGATACAAATATCATTAAACCTTTATTAAGTTTATTTGAGCGCTATCCAGAACATGACGGCTATGGTGCATTTTGGTCAATAGTTCATGGCTTAGAAGGTATCGGTAACTATGAAGTACAGCTTGCAAACTCAGTTCTTAGTAAACCTCATGAAATGAGTATCATGATGCTTAATAGAATGATTAACGGTGGTATAAATAATATTGAAGGGAAGCCAATTTTAGAAATACTAAACGAGGTTGTAGAAAATGAATTGTTTTCAAATTCTGTCCGAGAGCAAGCGAGCCATTTCATTGAACATCAACAAAAAAACATGTAACAAGCAAGTCAAGATCGCTCGTTTCCACTCGCTGGGACTTTTAAAAAGCGGCGCTATGCTTCGCTTTTTAAAAGCCCCTTACTTAAGTCGTTAGAGGTAATAAAAAATAATGGAAGCCACGAAACTTTTAAAGTTATCAATAATAACTCAATGGTTTTGCATATTGGTAAGCATACCATTTGGGTTATACGAAGAAACGTTGCTTCCTGAAGTATTGCAGTCATATATTCAAACAGAAATTGAAAAAGAATTAACAACAGTGGAAATAATTGAGTTTGGTTTATCAATTGTTGTATTGTTCATCTTTCTACATACAAGCATTGCAGTTTATAGGCTCCGCCAATGGGCTAGGAAGCCGTATGCAGTTGTGTTAGTTGGAGGCGTTATTTTTTATTATGTCTTAGGTGTCGTTGTTGCAACGCCAATAGCAGCAGCCTTCAATTATATAGCTACTTTGTCAGCAGGTTTGAGTTTGGGGCTTCTTTATTATTCTCAAGTGAGTTCTAAATTTGAAAAAACCTCTAACAAGTAAATCAAGTTCGTTCGCGTTGCTCACCGGACGCGCTACCGCGCGCCGCTTATTAAAGCGTTGAGGCTGTAGAAAAAGTCCTAATAACATGGTAACTATTTGATATACTGATACAACACGAAAAGGAGTTGTATCGATGCCAAAATTCATCCCGTATGATCCCAGCCAAAGCAAGATGGTGGTCGTTAATTACGCCGATCAATTACAACCCGGCACCTTTGAACACGCCATTCACTTTCTAATAGAACAAAAACTCGATTTATCGATCTTCCATCCTTCGTTTAAAAATGATGATACCGGTCGACCGGCGTATGATCCCGCGATCTTGTTAAAGATTATTTTATTTGCCTATTCTAAAGGCATTACATCGAGCCGTGAAATCCAGTGGAGTTGCGAAACCAACATTATTTTCAAAGCGCTATCGTGTGATACAGTGCCGCATTTCACCACCATCGCCAATTTTGTCAGCGGATACAGTGAGAAAATTGAAATATTGTTTGAGCAAGTTTTACTGGTGTGTGACGAGCAAGGCTTATTAGGCAAAGAATTGTTTGCGTTAGATGGTTGCAAGATGTCGTCGAACGCGTCGAAGGAGTGGTCAGGCACGCACAAAGAATTAACACAAAAGCGTGCTAAGATTCAGCGCCAGATCCAACATCACATTACCGCGCACAAAGCCCTCGACAAAAACAAATCGCACGACGATGAACGACGAGCTCGCAGTGAACAAGCGATGGAGACCCTAACAAAAGCACATGATAAGATTGACGAATTTTTAAAGTCAGCCAGCCCACGGATGGGCAAAGGCGATAATGAGTCCGCTAAAATGACCACCAGCAAAGGCACGATACAAGGCTACAACGGTATCGCCACGGTCGACAAAAAACATCAAATCATTGTCGACGCCCAGGCCTTCGGCGAAGGCCAGGAGCATCATACCTTACAACCCGTATTAAAGAGTGTCTTTGATCGCTTCAAACGACTCGACATTGAATTGGATGATCCCATCTTCACTGCCGACACCGGGTACGCCAATGAAGCGAACATGAAATACCTACATGAAAATAATATCAATGGCTACATCCCTGATAACAAATTCAGGCAACGCGATCCGAAATTCACCGAACAAAAAAACAATCATTCTCAACGACGCCCCATCACCGGAAAAACCAAAGTCTCATTGAGTGTGATCCCGGCCAGTGAATTTGATTTTGACCCCGTCAACAAAACCTGTATATGCCCTGCAAAAGAACAAATGTGGTTACGCAGTGAACACGTCGATCGGCTTGGTCATAAAAAGATATTTTTTGAAGGTCGCTTAAGCAAATGTCGAGCCTGCGATTTAAAACAGCGCTGCATGCACAACCCTGATTCAGCCAATCACCGCAAAGGCCACGGTCGTCAAGTCTCATTTATTATCAACAAAGGCCAACGCGCACCCAATTATACAGACTGGATGAAGCACCGCGTCGACTCGGACAAAGGCAAACTAATATATAGTCACCGAATGTCGGTCGTCGAACCTGTATTTGGCAACATCGGAACCAATAAACGCCTCAATCGATTTAGTTTGCGGGGGAAAAAGAAGATCCAGGGGCAATGGCAACTCTATTGTTTGATACACAACATCGAAAAGCTTAAGAATTACGGTGAACTAGCCACATAAACAGGCATTAATGACTCAAGGCTGCTTGAAAAATGAAATCGATCAAGGCAAAGTGGATAAATCTCAATTTTAAATATAGGACTGTAGAATGCCGATGTCATACGTGGCTTTTTCTACAGCCTCGTTATAAGCAACAAAAACAATAATATACCGTAAATATGCTACAATGTAATACATAGTAATTAATTGTAGGAGTACCACCATGAGTGTTACAAGCGTCCGGCTTCAACCTGAAATCGAAAATCCACTAGAACAGCTCGCTACTAAGCTCGATCGAAGTAAAAATTACTTGATTAATCAAGCAATTAAAGAGTTTATTGCTCGCAGAGCAGTCGATGAAACTCGGTGGAATGAAACATTAGAGGCGCTCGATTCAGTAAAATCGAATAAATTAATTGATGAGCATAATGTTAATGAGTGGCTTGAAAGTTGGGGATCAGAGAAAGAATTAAATCTACCTAAAATATGAAAATATCTTATTCTCCTGAGTCAATTGGCGATTTAGTGCGTGCAAGAGAATTCATCGCAATAAAAAATCCATATGCGGCTCAAAAAATGGCCGCTTCTATTTCTAAAGGCATTTCCCAATTAAAAACATTTCCATATTTAGGCGTTGAAGTTGAGCTAGCACCTAACCCTGAAATGATACGAGATCTGATTATTGGTAATTACATCGTGCGTTATTTAGTTCACTCCGAGCAAATATATATTTTACGTGTATGGCACCATAAAGAAGAACGCTTATAACAAATCATTCAAATCGCAGCGCAAAAGACGCGCTGCTTGGACAATTACCCGCTCGCTTTACTCGCGTGCAATTGCCATTTAACTCAACGTTAAGCCCTAAAATACCCACTTGACAATGTAACCTTTTAGGTTACAATTGGTGCTATGATAACCAGTTTTATACATAAGGGATTAGAGCGTTTCTATAAAACGGGTAAATCGTCTGGCATTCAAACAAAGCATGCCAAACGGTTAAGGTTAATACTCAACCAACCTGGATCTAGCTGAAAGCCCACAGGACATGGATTTACCCGGTTTACGGCTACACGAGCTAAAAGGCAGTCGCAAAAAAATTTGGACTGTTTCAGTTAGTGGCAATTGGAGAGTAACATTTCGGTTTATAGGTCGAGATGCTGAAATAGTCAATTATGAGGATTATCACTAATGAGCATGCATAACCCCGCACATCCCGGTGAAATTCTAAAAGAGTTAGTTATTACCCCTTTAGGGCTCACTATCACTGATGCATCAGAGCATTTGAATGTAAGTCGGAAAACACTTTCAAAAGTCTTAAATGGTAGAGGAGCAATAACACCAGAAATGGCATTACGCTTAGAGTTGGTTTTTAAAAAACCATCGGCTGATCATTGGCTTCGCCTGCAAAATGCATATGACCTTTGGCAGTCTCGCCAAAATAAGTCTGCGTTACATGTTCAGCCTTACCACTCTAATTATGCATAAAGTAGCTCCAGCAGACAATCTAAAGCGGCACTTGTTTTACGTACGCAAAAACGCGCCACTTTAAATTGCCACTGAGCAAAGCGTTAATAAAAGGGAAACGGCATGAGTAAATTAACACTGGGAGTCATTGGGACTTCAAAAAAAGAAGATGAGCGACGGTTTCCGATCCATCCAGGGCATTTGCCGCGCATTCCTGAAGAACTCCGTCGCCAGCTGATATTTGAAGAGGGTTATGGAACTCCATTCGGTATCACCGATGCGGAAATTGCTGCTCAGACGGGTGGCATTGCCA
>QIKQ01000281.1 GCA_003233075.1 Gammaproteobacteria bacterium | reverse complement strand
CCACTTGCCAACGGTAACGATAAAGTTCGGTAATCGTTAATGCTGGCAAATTGAAATTGTTGGTCAGGAAAATGAGATACTTTCCTGTCTTTGCATCGTAATACTTGATGCGACGTAACTTGTCTGGATAGCGTTGTTTTGCATAAAAGCCAGTCAGCTTTATTGTTTGATCGCAACGTAGCCCTGTCTTTTTGTCTATCGGGTGTGAATAGAGTCGACTGCATTGAAGATTTGATTTTGCTCGTATGACAAAGAAGGCTGTACTTTTGTGTAACTGGTACAAGCGATCGTAATCGAGGTAAGCTCGGTCCATAACGTAAAAGGCACCTGGCTCTGGTAGCAATATGTCTAGGACGTTGACGTCGTGCAACTTTCCGTCTGATATATGAATAAAAGAAGGAATGTTGCCACGCAAGTCGAGCAGTGTATGAAGTTTGATTGCTGCCTTTGTTTTTCGAAATTGGGCCCATGGAAAAACAGTGAGGCAAAGATCGATTGTTGTGGCATCGAGCGCATAAACCGTATTGTCGAGTTCGAGACCAAGATCTTCGTTGGCATAAAGGCGGCGGGCTGTTTGAATTAATGACTGAGCAAAATCGGCATAAATTCGCCAATCGCGTTTTTCGTTTGCATCGGCGAGTGTGCTGCGAGCAACCTTTGAGCGTATACCCATATGATAAAGCTTGTTGCTCTGAGCTTTGAGACAGGTCTCGATATCGCGCAAACTTTCTCGGTAAGTTAATTGCGCAAAGGCCATGCAACGATATTGGTCTTGGCAAGTGAAGTGCTTGATACTTTTGTTGCCATCGTAACGCTGAATACATCTGCGAAGTGTGTGTTGAGGTAGGTAATCCATTGCCTGCGCAAAAATGAGTTTGCCTGTATACATCGACTGATTGCTCCAAACCATAATAATGATCAAAAGCATGACCTTTAAGGTCACTGTGTTTCAAGTCGGTAACAGGCATAATTTGCATATTTATGTTTTAATTACAGGTAGTTATTTAAGTTAACGTCCGATCTTTCCGGACACTAGTGATATATTTTATAAAGTCAGTGTTGAGTATCATTTTACATACTTTCAAACTATATCAAAGTTTCTTGAATCACAAAATATTATTTTCAATAAACTTATCTAAATTCAAGCTCTAATCAAACCTTCTTAAAGTCATTTATATTAATTTTAGACAAAGTCTTTATTTTTAATAATATTTGGTCTAAAAAAGTAGAATGACTACCGATGCTCGACAACTTATCAATTAAAGCCATTATTATTAGCATAGCTGCATTGAAATATGGTCGTGCTTCATATTTAGAAAAATCGTATATTTATTAGACAGTAGTAGTCTATTGTTGTGCATATCTTTAAAATAATTCAGTAGTATGAACAAAGTATCAACTTGAAATGCACACTTATAGAGCGTTTCTATAGGTAAAACGACGAAACATTTTTGACGCTTAATAGTTTGATTTTAATTGACAAATTCACACTAGACAGGGATATTAAGTGTCACAAGAATAATAATAAAAGATTAGCAATTACAATTCCATGCCAGATTGGCAATTAGTCAATCCTAACTTGGAAAGGAGTCCCATATGTTAGTGTTAGAAAGAAAATCAGGTCAGTCTGTACTGATTTATCCTAACGAAAATATTGATCCGTCTATGACGGTCGAAGAGTTGTTTGCTTCTGGCCCAATTAGAGTTTCTGTAAAGTGTAGAGATCATGGTGCTATTAAATTGGCAATTCATGCGCCAAATGATATTAAGATTCTACGCGATGAGTTAAATAAAACCACTACAAACTAATATTTTCGTATCCTTATAGAACCTATAAGGTCCAAATTTCGGATCTTATAGGCCTCTATTTTTAGAAACTTAGTACACTCTCTATTGCCTAATCTAAATAAACGTTTTTAAATATTTTTATAAATATATTTTGACTGGTTTGTAACTTTTCCGATGTATACGACAAATACCATGATCTGCAAGTGCCGCTAAATGCTTTTTGGTCGGATAACCTTTATGGCTAGCAAAACCATATTCAGGAAATTCTTGATCAAATTCTAACATTTCACGATCTCTTGATTGTTTGGCAATAATTGAAGCAGCACTTATACAATCAACAAAGGTATCGCCTTTAATTACGGCTTGTGAAGAGACATCAATATCAGGACATCGATTTCCATCCACTAACACATGACTTGGAGCCACATTCAATGATTCTACTGCTCGTTTCATCGCCAACATAGTGGCCCATAAAATATTTAACTCATCGATTTCATCTGGCTCCGCACGACCCACAGCCCATGCAACCGCTTGATCTGTAATTTCCGTATACAATTTAGCTCGCTGACTCCCACTTAATTTTTTAGAATCTCCTAGATTAGGCAAGCAATATTCACTTGGCAATATAACAGCTGCGGTTATTACGGGGCCTGCAAGTGGGCCGCGACCTGCTTCATCAACTCCAGCGATGTTAGCGAGATTTGGGATATTAATGTCATCAATATTCATTTTTCTTGTATCCAAATCGTTAAGGGCACCTCTAAAAATTAGGATATTTGTGCGCTGGCAAGGCGGAGAACTTTAAAAGCGCAGTTTACACGCAGTTTATCGCTGCGCGACCCCGCATTTTAAAAAGTTCGACAACGCCGCCAGCGTGCAAATAAACAATTTTTAAAGGTGCCCGTTAGTTAGTTGTATTAAAGATTTTGCTTACACATCATAAACTAAGGTTTAAAATAATTACCTTTAACTATCGCATATTTCGAGTACCGCATCAGCAGCCCGCTCACTCGCGTTACATTTAAGTGTTCGATATATCTCACTAAATAAAACTTCTAACTCTCGAACTTTATCCGGATTTTCTATCAGTCGAATAATCGCGGCCGCTAATTTCTCCGCAGTCACTTGGTCTTGAATCAACTCCTCTACCACACGTTTACCAGCGAGCAAGTTAGGTAAGGAATAATCGTCAATTTTTAACATTTTGAATTTCTTTAAAATCCAATAGGTAATCTTAGAAAGCTTGTACGCAACCACCATTGGCCTAGATATTAGCGTCGCCTCTAATGCCGCCGTACCAGAAGCGAGTAATACAAAATCCGCCGCTTGGATTACTAAATGAGATTGACCTTTAACAATTTGTAGAGGTAACTCTAATTCTAGCTGTCGCAATTCGCTGACAAATAAATCATGTGTTGCATCAGTCGCAAGTGGCGCGATTAATCGAAGTTTTGGATATTTTTCACAGCACAAAGCACAGGCTGTTAAAAACGGACGAGACAAACGCTTAACTTCCGATATTCGGCTACCCGGTAATATGGCGAGTACTAAGCTTTCTGTATTTATATTTAGTTTATTTCGAGCCACCTCCTTGTCCGTATTAACCGGGACCATATCTGCCAATGGGTGACCTACAAAACGTACATCAACTCGGTGTCGCCGATAAAATTCGGCTTCAAACGGAAAAAGAGTAAGCATTAGGTCAATACTTTTTGCTATTTTTTTTATTCGATTTTGTCGCCAAGCCCAGACTGAGGGACTCACATAATGAATAGTTTTAATTCCCTTGGCTTTTAATTTTTTTTCAAGCCCCAAATTAAAATCAGGAGCATCAATACCGATGAATACGTCAGGTTTATTCTCAATTATAGTACGATAAAGCGAACGTCTTATAGAAAGTATTTCGCGTAAATGAGGCAATACCTCGATCAAACCCATCACGGCTAACTTTTCTGCCGGATATAATACCTGGCAGCCTGCAGCAAAATTCTGCTTCGGGTACACGTTTTAAAATTTCTTCGATAAGACCTGCACCTAACAAATCCCCTGAAGCTTCGCCTACCACAATCGCAATTCTTAGAGGCCTTATTTTATTTTTAATTTTCAATCATTTCGACCTAGGTTTTAACTAGATATTTTCTAGCCTAATTTAAAGACTCAATTTTTTACGTTTTGTAAATAGACAATAAGCAATTTGATGCCTGAAAATTGTATACTGATTACACAAATCACTCGTTATTTCAAAATAAGCTCGCTTAATTCATAAATGATTTATCCCGAACTCAAATAAGACAAACTTTAGCAAATTGTTATCCTGAAATCTGTTAGTAAGTCTGGATTTCATTATTAGATTATTGGTTCGCGTTCATGACATACGCGAGCCATTTGTCATCAAATCTAATTTGATGCTAAATTATACCTTAAATTTATATCAAATGAGCAAGACTTTTAGATTACACAATTATGCACAAAGCAATTATCGAAGATTTCTCATTCTAAGTGACTAGACTATTTAGTAAACTCCTAAAGCATAATTTTTGCATCACCAAGGCGATAGCACAATTTTCGACAACTATCTTTTACACTATGAATAATTCTGCAATGGCAGTTTAATCGAGCAGGTAAGGCGGGCTAGGCTGGCACAGCGGCTACTGTCGCTTTGCTTTCTGATGCAAATAGAAGAAAATTGGCAGATTTCTTGCGTTCAGAGATTCTCTTATAAGTAACGTTAAAATGAAATAGCTCAACAAATAGTGAACCAACAATTACATAAAAACGCTTCCGTTTATATCGCTGGCCGAATAGTCAGTCTTTTTCTAACACCTATTGCTCTTATTGCTCTACCAGCCTATTTGGGTGATAAAGCCTATGGACAGTTCAGCTATTGGTTTTATTTAATCTCAATTTACTTCGTCTTAATTGACATGGGATCTCAGCCCTTATTAAAACGTTATCTCCCCGAGCTTCAACAAACTAAAAAAGGCAGCGTTGGTACTCTTTACCTTAATACTCAAAAGTTAAAACTTGTTTTGTTTATCCTATTTATTTTTAGTTTATTTTTTATCAACATTAGTTGGGTTACAATAAGTTTAGTCGTCGCAGCCTTTATAGCAGCAGTAAGCACCAACTTAGCCGACGTCGCCTACGCTTATCAAAAAATGGGCTTGCACTCAGCACTTATATTATCTCGTCGTTTGTTACGTATTATTTTAGTACCACTTTTCTATTTTTTCTGGGACATGATCGGAGTTCTAGTTGCCTTAGTGAGCGTAGAAATTATAACTCTTTTGATTAGCGTGCCCGCTTTAAAGCTAATCCCCAAAAAAAAGGAAAGCTTAGATCAAAGTATGAAACTTTACTATAAAGTAAGTTTCATGGTCTTCCTTGGCTTTTTATTATCCACTTTAATAGGTCGCTCTCCACTCATCATTGGCAAATGGACAGAATTAGATTTTGCTGAAATTGGTCGTTTAGCTTTATGTATCGACCTGACTTATTTCATGCTAAAAGAATTAGTTCATTCTGTAAGTGAGTCCTTGTATCCAGAAATGATTCGAGCAAAAAATCGAAAACGTTATAGTGATTTTAATAAATTATTTGCTTTAAATTTTCGAATAGTTAACACTGCCGCAATTGGCTTTATGTGTTTTGGTATCGCGCTCACGCCGACCATACTGCACTTGTTAGGTGATAATTATTATCTCGCTATATCTGAGTTACAAATATTTCTACTCGGTCTCCTATTTTCCTGCTGGACTCTTATTTATAATCAACAGTTAGTTATAATGAACTACAGTAAATGGATATTTATAAATCAACTAGTCGGCTTAGCTGTTTTATGGTGTCTGATTGGTTTATTTTACCTGCCTAATCCTAAACTCATTGTTCTAGCGATTGCGCTAGTCGTGGCTGTTATGGTAACTGCCCTCATCAGCCACTTCGCATTTAAAAAACTGGCATCTAAAGAAATGCAAATCGTGTTAAATATTAAACTCTATTTTATAAAACAATTACTGATCTCAAGTCTTCTCGCTTCGGGAATTTATTTCTGGAACCCTGATACTATATTAACATGCCTGTTAGCAGCTCTATCAGGAGTAAGTCTATACTTACTTTTAATTTATTACTTTAAAGCCTTGCCTGAATCTGATTTACAATACTTGCGCAGAATTGTTTCGTTAGTTAAGAATCGATCAAGCTAAAATAAGTAAATTAAATTGGTCGGGGCGAGAGGGTGAAGGCCACTGCTGTCCCACAGTTTGGAATAAATAAGAAAGGCAGGCCTTAAGATTATACAAGTAAGTCTGAAAAGAACATTGAGATAACAGGGGTTAGGGTTAGGTCACATCCTACTCGCGTTACCCATCAGTCGCTTAACCCTTGGTCGAGACATGAATTTGAGACGCTTGCCATAAGACTAATAAATGTTAAACCTGAAACAGAGCGTTAGTTG
>QIKQ01000282.1 GCA_003233075.1 Gammaproteobacteria bacterium | reverse complement strand
GCCTTGATTCTACGACGCTGCTTTAGACCGTGTTTATGAATAAAATGCGCGCCTTCATGAGCCAAAATGGTCGCAAGCTGTGCTTCATTATCTAACCTAGCCAACATTCCTATGTTGAAATAAATGCTGCCATTAGGCAAAGCAAAGGCGTTTAGATAAGGATCTTTAATCAGCCTAACCAAAATTTTGCCTTTAAATTGTGGATAAATTCGGTCCATCAAAGCTTGAACATATTGATTAACTTGAACGTCCTTATAAAGAGATTCGTTTTTATAAAGAGCATTATCAAATTTCTTAGCTTGATGCCAAAGACGTTCTTCTTCTTCGCTGATTTTATTAATATCGTGTGCTTGGCTAAAAGATCTAATTGGAGAACCAGATTGACAAGCAGTAATACAAAATAATATAAATACTATCGAAATAACTTTTAGCATAACAAACCCTAAGCGGCTGAGTCTAAAACACTATTACTCGATATTTAATTTCTGATTGTTGTGGTGCTAAGCAAACATAAATGAACAATGCAGTTTATTTTCTTCCGATCGCTTTATTGTAATTTTTGATGCCAGGGTAATCACTCATAATCCTTTTAACCATGTGCTCTACATGTTCCGTTTTACGGAGAGTGCGTACGCTGTCTTTTTCGCGCTTTATCCAAAGAAGATTGCCAGTCCTTAAATCAACAATACCAACAACTAGATTCGAGTAACCCAATGGTATACGGGCACCTCGCCCTAATAGCACTCCTGCAAGGAGTAGGCCAACCGCGGCAGCCTTTCGACCTTTGGATGATACATAATCTACACCAACCACTAACATAGCAGCGTCTGCGCCAGTTTTATCGGCTAAAAATTTCAATCCGGAGCCAAGGCTATAATCAAATTTTACGCGCTTATGTTTCCATGCCCCACTAAAGTAGCTCAGACCCATGCGACCAACTAAGTTATACAGGGCAACATGCTCATCCACTCTATTTTGTTCTTTTCCTTGAAATTTCTTATACTGAATAACCTCAAATTTTTTGCTCTTACTTGCAAACTGACTAATCACTTTATGCACATTTGTATTCGCCAAGTCAGACCACTTTTTAACTTCCTCAGAAACACCTCCAGTCGACAATTGAAAGACACTAATGTCTACAGGTAGGACTAATATTTTTTTAGGAAGCAGTTTGCTCTTTTCCAGCAAGCTGTGGTGAATTTTATAACGAGTCACTACGCCACCACCACAAGCAGATAAAAAACTAAAAAGTACACTGACAATGATGAAGCGTTGCAAAATTACTGGTTTATTCATGGCGAGCTCTCTTCTTAATTCAATCAGTTCGTTTAAATAAGGTAAAATACAGTATCAAAGTGAAATGGAAATCATAATTATCAATCTGTTTACTAATTCACGGCATCAAAGCTATGGCATCATCGGCCATTATTGCCAGAATCTAATAATTACTTTTTTACTTGGAACTTAACTATAGCTCTTAAAATACCTTAACGACAATTAAATGACAAATAAGCTGTTGATTTAAAACTCAACAATAATTGCGCATCAGTCGCATACTAAATTGGCACAATCGTTGCTGTTTTACTCCACTAATACAAACACACGAGAAATACAGTGTATCTCAAATATTTTGGCTTCAATAAACCACCCTTTAGGCTCACGCCAGATACCGAATCTTTTTATACGGGTGGCGATCGTGGCGCTGTGTTTCGTGCAATTAGGCATTCAATTCTAAGCGGCGATCCAATCATTAAAGTCATAGGCGAAGTGGGTTCAGGCAAAACCATGTTATGCCGTATGCTTGAAACCGATTTAACCAACGACATTGATATAGCCTATTTAGCTAATCCACACTTGACGCCCGATAATGTGTTGCAAGCGATTGCCTTTGAGTTGAATCTCTCCATTGATACTCACGAAGCTAGCTCGCACTTAATGATGCTAAAAACATTGCATGAGCACCTCATTGAAACTCATTCAAAAAAGCGCCAAGTTGTAGTTTTTATCGAAGAAGCGCAAAGCATGCCTTTGGAAACATTAGAAGAAATTCGCTTGCTGAGCAATTTGGAAACCAATCACAGCAAAGTATTGCAAATAGTGTTATTTGGTCAACCTGAGCTTGATGCCGCCCTCAATCAAAATCACGTTCGTCAAATTCGCGACCGTATTACTCAAAATTTTTATTTAAAAAATCTGGATGTTAGTGAGATTTCAGATTATTTGCTCTTTAGACTGTATTCCTCAGGTTATCAAGGCCAGCACCTTTTCAACAAATCCACTATGCGCCACATCCAAAAGGCATCGCAAGGATTATTACGTCGAATTAACATCATTGCCGACAAGGCCCTTTTATCGTGCTTTAGTGATTCAAAAAAAATTGTTGGCAAAAAACAAATAAAGTCTGCAATTAATGACGCCGCCTTTGTTAAAACGAGTGCCGGTGTACAATATAAATGGTTTGCGCCTGCACTGAGTTTCGCTTTGGTCTTAAGCTTAGGGTTTAGCATTATTCAGCAGTTTGGGCCAAACGATAAAACCCAATTTGACGTAAATTTACTGCCTCCGACTCAAGCTGGTTTTCCTGACCAGGCCAAACAAAAAATACCGAGTAAAAACGAGACAGGTCGAGAAAATTATATAATAACCCA
>QIKQ01000365.1 GCA_003233075.1 Gammaproteobacteria bacterium | reverse complement strand
AATCATAATTTACTTGATAGAGGTCAAAGTATATAGACATATATTTATGTATATTTATACTGAACAAAATTAAGATAATATTTAGTAGTGAGTGTTGATGATTACACACTTGCGATTGTTTATGAGCTGAAATCAGGAGAAAGTATCAATGAATAATTTGGTAAAATTATTACTATTAACTCTAATTTATTCGATTATGTTGCCCACAACTGCAATGGCAGATGCCAAATACGATGCACTCAGAAAAAAGGTGGAGTTACTTGAAAACCAACTGAAGCAAATTAAGAACATACTAAAAGAACAAAATGCTAAAGTGAATAAAGTTGAAAAACTGGCTAACCGAAAAAAAATTATTGTCAAAGGAGTCAAGGGTGAGGTCGTTGTTCGATCCGATGCGAAAAAATTAGAGGAAAAAGTAAATGTCGCTTCAGAATGGAAAGACCCAAATACTCTGGTTCATATGTCAGGTTAGTTGGCTCATTCTCTCCCATATTTCATTTTCAGTACAAGGATATCGTTATGCTTGAATCTGAACTCGAAATAGAACTCGAAGCAGATGGCAGCACGAAAACTAAATTGGAATACCTAACCATCGACTGGTTCGTAAATGACTACATCGCGCTTATAGCCGGAAAATTTCTAAGCCCCATTGGTCAGTTTAGGCAAAATTTACATCCATCCTGGATCAATAAATTGCCGTCAGCGCCACCCGGTTTTGGTCATGATGGTGCTGCACCCATATCGGACACCGGTCTGCAAATACGAGGCGGCTTTCCTATTGGGAAAATTCGTAGCAATTATTCCCTGTTTGTCAGTAATGGGCCTGAGTATATTACAGAATGGGATGGCGCTGGCTTTGAACTTGATGGCATTGACGCCGAAGGAAAAGGCGCAGACAGAGATGGCGAAAAAGTTTGGGGCGGGCGCTTCGCGATTCTGCCATTCGCGAAGTTAGAAATTGGCATTTCGGCTGCAACAGGCAAAGCCACCGTAACCAGCATCGAAGATGAGTTAGGTACTGCACCAACTCTCTCCAATGAGCAGCCTCGCGATTATAATGTTTTTGGTTTTGATTACTACTACAAGCTCGGATCTGTTTTGTTTCGCGGCGAATATATTAAATCAAAAGTTGGAAACGCGACATCCGGTGTTTCGGCATCAGACGGTGGTGTCTGGAAGACCTGGTATACTCAAGCATCATACCGGATTCCGCGAACTAGACTGGAAGGTGTCATTCGTTATAGCGATTTCGATGCTCTCAGTGCTAGCAAAGATCAAAAACAAGTAGCGATTGGATTAAACTATTTATTTGCTAGCAATTTTATTGCTAAATTATCATTTGAATCCAACGATGGACAATCTGGCGCTACAAGCGACGATGACAGGTGGTACATTCAAATGGCTTATGGTTTCTAGGAGAGATTACTTGTGAAAAACATTCTGTTATATACGTTGCTAGTCAATTTGTCGTTGCCGCTAGCTGGCTTTAGCGCCGACCTCAGTAAAAAAGGTAATAGTGCCGTTGGCGCTAAAGTCTGGTCTGATAATTGTGGCCGTTGCCATAACATTCGAGACGCACGTGAATTACGTGATGACCAATGGAAGACTACCGTATTTCATATGCGAGTTCGTGCAGGTCTAACTGGGCAAGAGACAAGAGACGTCATTGCCTTTTTAACATCGACTAATAATCCACCCCGAAGAAATATATTTTCTGGTTCGAGCAGCACTTCATCGAGTAAAACTAAGTTAAGTGGTAAGCAAGTTTATAATCAAACTTGTATCGCCTGCCACGGCGAAAATGGTAAAGGAACCTTGCCTGGGGTGCCTGATTTTACTAGGAATAAAGGCCCGCTTGCAAAAAATGATAAAACTCTAATTAAAAATATAACTGATGGTTATCAAGGCCCAGGATCGCCTATGGCAATGCCAGCCAAAGGCGGCAAGGCTGATTTAAGCGACAATGAAATCAGAGCAGTTCTGGTTTATATCAGACGGGAATTCGGTAAATAAACTTTGCTCATGTAGAGATGAAAATGCTTGCCTACCGATTTTGGCAAGCAATTTAGATCAGGCTCGTCTTCGTCCAGAACAATTCGTTTTGGGTTCAAAAGCGATCAGCATTGCGAAATGATCTGCCGGCTCTATGGCATTACCAAGAGATTATCATGTGCGTTTGTGACATGGTAAGAGTTAATTCATCGCTGCACTTTTTATTTCTTCAGTGCGAGTTCTAAATGTCGCACTGATTGTACGTAGCATAGAATTAGATTAATTTTTTCTGGCTCAGAAAATTTATCCTTTAACTGAGTTCACTATAAAGTAAAAAATTAACTTAAAATTACCCTTCTAGGATACTTTTCTTTTGCTCGTATTCCGTTAGATTTATTTCACCTTTTACGTAACGTTCTTGAAGTAGTTCTAATGGCGGTCTTTCTAGCAGCAATTTGTTTGCATTTGAAGATGATCGTGTAAATGAACGCGCAATCGCTATGCTACCGGCAATGGCAAGACCCCAGACAATAATCATGACGAACCAGCTGAATATTCCCATGCTTTCCATCATTTCTATTCTCCTCAATATAGTTTCACTGAATACGTTATCAAATATTTTAAATTCCTTCTTTGATCTGAATCAAGATGTTAAACACAATAAAAATGATATGATAAATGAGTCATTATAGTTACGATGAGTATTTATAATACTTAATCCAATATATGTGTGAAGAGTTAGTTTAAATGAAACAAATTGTTATTAAAAAGCCCTTGTTCAAACCTGGCCTCATTGGGCTTGGATTGATAATTTTATCGATACTCATCGCAATGTCGGCACCCTTAGGCAGTCGAATTGGTTGGTGGAGCTATTCCTCAGCAGTCAATATAATGCAATGGTCTACCTATGCGGGTATTCTATTTTCTCTCTTATGTTTATCCGGACTTGTTTTCGCAAGGCCCAAAGGAAAATACCGAGGTTATATTTATAGTTTGCTCGGCTTAGCGATCATCATACCCACTGCCGTTTTTTTACAATCCTGGAAAGATGCGAAACAGAATTTCCCACCAATTCAGGATATTTCAACTAATATAGAAAACCCTCCAGAATACTGGAATGCGCCTAATTCCCG
>QIKQ01000022.1 GCA_003233075.1 Gammaproteobacteria bacterium | reverse complement strand
CGTCTGGCCAAAGCTGATCCTGAATAGTTTCTTGATCGACCCATTCCAACTGACTCGCAAGCAATACTTTGAGCAATTCAATTGGTTTGCGTTTCGTTTTTCTAGACTGCTTTAGTTCCTTGCCATTAACAATAATTTTAAAATCACCTAAGGTTGAAATTTGAACTGGTTTTACTTCTGATGCGCGATTAACGTTAAATTCGATATTAAAATTATGTTTTTCTGATACTTTATAACTATGTTCCACCTCTATTTCATGATCAGCTGCTAATTGATACAATTGTGCAGCGTCCTTTTTAATCCAACAAGTGTGACTCAGGAAGCTTTCTTTTGCCGCTATCGCTAAGCATTTTTTTAAATTATTAACGCTTGTTGCCATGTTATCTTGTCTTAAAGCCATTTTCGCTTTTAACCAAAATCCGCGATAATTAAATAAGTAGCTGTTTGACAGCTTGGCAATTTCAAATATTTCATCGATTAACGTATTCGCAAGCTCGAATTCTTTACATTCAATCAAACATTCAACATAGGCAACTGAATAGCTGGCAAGAATAATTTTCATACCATATTTTTTTTCAACATCGTAAGAAAGTTCAAGATACTCACGAGCTAAACTAAGATTCCCTTTCGCAAGCTCAAGCTGCCCCTTGAAACTATTAAATAAAGTATTTTTTATTTTAGCGTTCTCATTCCGGTATTTATTCATAATCGGTATTTGGGCTTCCGCAGCGTCTAAATCACCTTCATAAAGTTTACTAAAACCGCCATGAACTGCCGTTGGGAATGCTAAAAACATCAAGCCATTTTTTTCGGCAATTGCAATACCTTTTTGGGATGATTGAAAACTTTCTTCATAGTCTGCTTCTATCCAGGAATGCATTGAGTTCATTGAGTGCCAGACAATTTTAGATGCCGCATCGGCCTCTAACCATAGATGAGTTGGTTTTAAGCTATCCAAGATCATACGCGCTCGATTAAACCGACCTTGGAAAAACATTTGATAGTACAAACCCATGCCAATTAAAATTCGATAAGTTGTTTGGAAGGTAATTTTTAAAAATTTCGTCAGGGTACTTATTTTCGTTTCCCAATACGCCATTTCATCTTTATCTGCTATGCTAAAAATAACAGCAATATGCATATTCACCGCAACCCGAGCATAACACTCAATGCTTGGATAGGTTTTATTTTCCTCCTTATATTTATTTATCCTCTCAACTACTTCGTATAAATAGTTAAAGTCATCCATTTCAAACATAGTACTTTCAGTCGCGCCACACAATGACAATAAGTAACCCTTCGCATTATCACAACGCTCAAAAACCGTTACTGCTTTTTTATAACATCGAATTGCTTCACTCGGATTAGTAGGTTGATGACAAGTGCCCAGCCAGTACAATAACCAACCGTCTGTATTGACAATATCATTGGGAACTTGATTGATCGCCTCTTTTACCGCACCTAGTTTCCCACGTTGAATTAAGCGATTCGCGTATTTATGAAGAACCTTAACTAAGGTCGAAAAATCTTTGCGATCGATACATAGTTCAAATATTTTTTCATATTCCTTTTTCTTTAGAAGCAACCGCATTGATTGTTGATAAACATTACTTACAAAATCTGATTCTTCATTAAGTAAAGTTAATTGTAAAAATTTAACTAATAAAGGATGATAGCTGTAATAACCATTACTAAATGTTGTAAAATAATTTGCTGAGCAAAGCTTTTTAAGAACCACTTTGGCGCCGCTTAGGCGACTTAATTTGCTCGCTTCTTTTTCGCTGAATTCTGGCAACAAACAGGTGCATACGAGGAGTTTCTGTACATTTGCTTCACTCGAATGATATATTTCGTTAGCAATATAATTGAATAACGTACTGTAATTTAATTCGTTTTTTTGATAATCGATTTGACAATTAAATCGAATACTTTCTAAAACCAAAATCACACCTGCGACCCAACCTCCTGTTAGCTCATAAAGCCCTGAAAAATTATCAGTCGAAAGAGATTGTTGAGTGAGATAATCTTGTAACTCCGTTTTATTGAAATTAAGCAGCTCATTGCCAAATCGTATTAATTTTCCTTTAACGATTAAATTAGAAAATTCAGCAGGAGGTTCGTTTCGACTAATGCAAATGAGCTTTATTCTATCGCCTGCATATTGCGCTAATAACATCATCGCCTTAACGATATCTGTGCTACCTTGCAATAATTCACAGTTATCAAATACAAAAATGAGTTTATGCTTTCTGTTTGCTAAATATTCTTCAAAAATTGATTCGATAAATAATTCATTATCTAAGCCAAATGGTTTATTGATTAATGTCAGGGTTTTATTACTAATAAGCTCTTTATTACATGCCAAATTTAGCTTTCCAAGGAAATAACCAAGATCTCTGTCTCTTGAGTCAATACTATAGCAAATGGAATTTAAGTTTTTATGTTGAATATAACTATTAACAGCTGTTGTCTTCCCCATTCCTGCTGGTGCTTGAATCCAAAGTGAGCCTGCGCGCAATTGTTTGTCTATCGCCGTTAATAGTCTCGGTCGGTTTACAATATTACTTAAAAGATTTTTTTTATTTTGAATGCTTTGTACATTTTTTCTTATTGGAAACATAACATCGCCACCCTGAATGATTGCTAGCAATTCATC
>QIKQ01000092.1 GCA_003233075.1 Gammaproteobacteria bacterium | reverse complement strand
AAATTTGCCAAAATTTCGGCAAATTGTGTTTCCATTTCATCACCAAATTCATACAAATCCATAACCTTACTCATTTCTCGATCAACAACACCTAATAAGAATGCTGCTTGATCGTCTACCAGGTCCATACTCACTAGATTTACTTCGATGTCTTCAAGCATAGTTCGAATTACTTTCGCGCCCTTTTGTTTATGTTCTTCGAATTTATTTTTTAATTTATCTAATGACTTGTGAGTATGCTGTAGCATTTTTTTAGTCAATCTATCTTGAGCTAGTTTTTGTTCATCAACAGAAATAAAATCCATTCTTGCTTCAACACCATTTAGTAAAACGGCCACACTATCTTTTAGCTGTCTAAATTTATCAATATTATCAACTGGCATATTTTTTACCAGTAACGATATTTTATTAAAATTGAATAAAGTTCGACAAGAGAAAGTAAAAATCTTGTCTTTTGATTTAAGTTTGCTCAATAAATCTACTTCTAAAGGTTTAACACTGCCCGATGTATCCAAGCAGTAATGTTCTGTTCGACTTCTTAGTTGAACAAGACAATTTAAGCCCATGGAATTCGTTGTGCCGATTAGAATTTCCGCTAAGCGCTCGTAGCTACAGCAAGCATTTGTTTTTTCCAAAAACTGTATTATTTTTCCGTACTCGGAGGCACTCGACATTGCCGCCATCGCAGCATTCATCGCCTCCGTGGCACTTGACTGGTTTTTTTCATTCGCTTCTTGATTACGCAGTGTTACTTCAATTTTGGCCGTTAATTCTTTTACTTCAAACGGCTTGCTAATAAAATCTTCCGCCCCCGCTTCATATCCAGCCATACGCTCATCCAAAGAATTTAATGCGGAGACGAACAAAACTGGTATATTTGATGTTTTAGGATCAGCTTTAAGTTTTTTACAGGTTTCATAGCCGTCCATTTCCGGCATATTCACGTCCATCAAAATTAAATTTGGCTGATTCGCATTAATTTTTGACAAACACTCCTTGCCTGATGATAGTAGTTCTAACGTGTAATCATCTTCAAGTGCCTCTTGAATAATATCAAGATTTGTTGCGTTATCATCAACTGCCATTAGCCTTACCGCGTGCGCCATGTCGTTTCCCCCAAAGTGTATTCTGATTTTCTCACTTAGCTACACCTGTTTTATTTGCAGCATAGTATTTAACGGTCTCAAATAGATAATCCATTTCAAAAGGTTTAGTGACATAGTCATCTGCACCTGCAGAAATACCTTTGATTCTATCTTCTTTAAATGCCAAGGCCGTTACCATAACAACTTTAGTATGCTTTAAAAGTGGATTAGACTTAATTTTTTGACATACTTCATATCCGTTAGCCCCTGACATGTTGACATCCAAAAGCACAACATCAGGCAGCATTTCAGAAGCTAAAGCGAGCGCCTTTTCTCCCGATTCGACTCTTCGTACATCAAATATCTCAACCAATAGTTCCTCTAGAATATCCAGACAAAGCTCATCATCATCCACTAAAAGCACTTTATGTTTTTCCACTGTATTGAATAATCTCAATCTAATTGCGTAGACACATCATTTTATCGCCAAATTTGGCGAAACCTTTAAGAACAAACATAATGAAGCTAGTAAATTAGAGTTAGATCAATAAGGTTATTAATCTCCCCGAAATACAATCGATCTAAGCTAACTATTTCAGGGACTTAATGTTTTTGACTGGACGAACGCTGCATTTTATTTTAGGTAAGCTCTGAATTAATCAGAAGTTCCTTAGATAGCTTATTGTATTATTCAATGGTCGCCTTAGCCAGCTCATCTAATAATTTCTCTACACTTTGTAAGGCTTGGTTTGATGCCTGATTTTTAAGTCTTGGTAATTTCCGATAGGAAACATAAGTCTTGTTTGGACTTTTTGCTAAAGAATAAATTGAAATTATATAAGGACAATAGATGATGTTATGAGGGTTAGCCTCCATGGTTTTACGCGAGAGTGCCGCACTACAAAATTCTATATTTTCTGCTTTAGTAAAAATTTGTTTAGAATTTCCTAGATCCTTGCCTGTGCGCTGCAACATTTTACTGATATGTGACACAGTATTAACGACCATGCCTTTATCTTTTAATGCTTCTTTCAAATTAAACAGTGCATTCTCAAAAGTATCATTCATGGTATAAGTTTTAATGAATGACTTGTAATCAGCGACTGCAGATTGACCACTATTTTTCGCCTTTGAATCACAACCCAGCAAAACCACGCCTAATAAAACTATCAATATAGATAAGTAGTAACGCATTCTATCTCCCATTTAATTTTTACCCATTTATTAATCGTCCAAGTAAGTGCTTGAAAGTCGACCACTCTGCCTATTGTATAACATATAACCACAACACTAAATAAGCAAATGCGTCAAATAAGTTTGAATACAAAGCTCAAATCTAAGTTTCAGTATCAATAGTTGCCTTTTGTTGATAAATACCAGGCAAAAAGTCTGGCCTGATATCTGCAATGCCTTCATTACGATTAAGGGTTTCGCCAGTCCGCATATTTCGTAAATGATTCGGATTCAGGATAAATCTGACGCAGCAGTTTGGTGGATCGTTCGAAAAAGCATATCGGTGATTATGGTTTGAGGACGTTCCGCCAAAAGGCAAGATCAGATTTAGTCTGAATTCGAA
>QIKQ01000180.1 GCA_003233075.1 Gammaproteobacteria bacterium | reverse complement strand
GCCAGATGGCGAAGTGGTTGCAGCACGTATGTTATCAGGTATGAGCGGTTTATTGTTCCGCCGTAATAGCCAATCAGGCGTAGTTGAAGCAGTCGTAGCTGATTCATCCAAATGGGGTGGCCTAAACGCTAGCTTGCATAGCAACGATTAGACTTTTTAAGGCAACGCTAACCAACATGGTGCGTGAAAGCACATTACAACAAGCCGAGCTACCAAAACGCTACACCTCATATTCAAATTGTTTCCGCTCAGAAGCGGGCAATGCAGGGCGCGATACCCGTGGTATGATACGCCAACACCAATTCAGTAAAGTCGGAATCTTTACAATATAACTGCAATAACAGGCGACGGGCTAGAAGGCTGGCAACACCAAGCCTCATTCGATAGAATAGTTCTAACCGCAGCTGCCGAACGCATCCCGCGCAAACTGGTTGAGCAATTAAAAGTCAATGGTATAATGCTGCTCCCATTAGGCTCAAATGGCGGCGACCAACGCCTACTAAAAGTAATAAAAACCAAAGACGGAATAAAATGCAAAGAACTATGCCCAGTCCGTTTTGTTCCATTGGTAAAAGGTATAGCTAAGCGGTTATAAGTCAGCACGTTTTTTCATTAAATAACCGACTTCAATTTTATTATTGCTAAGGTTTATAGCCTTGTCGAGCGCAATTTTTGCATCCTCAATTTTATTATGTCGCTTTAGTAATTCAGCTTTTGTCGCATAATAAGGCTGGTAATCGACAAGCTCTAATTCCAATTGAATAAGCTTATTATAAAGCAAAGCTATGTCGGTATTAGCAAGTAAGCTTTGACTGGTAATTATATTAAGCTGGTTAATAGCAGTGGGTTCTAGTTTATAAAGCTGTTCATATAAAAGACAAATTTGCAACCAGTCGGTTTGTTCAAATGTTGGTGCATCGGCATGACAACAATTTATAGCAGCAAGCAGTTGAAATTTGCCAATATTTTGCATTTTCAAAGCCGTAATAACTAAATCTCTACCCTCAATAATTTGATCCTTATCCCATAGATCACGATTTTGCTTCTCAAGGGTAACAAACCCACCATCCCCACATATACGCGCCTCATATCTAGCCAGTTGAAGTAAAATAAGTGCCAGTAAACCCTTAGCTTCGGCATTTTCAGGTGCAAGCTGACAAATGGTGCGACATAAAATAAGGGCTTCTTTAGCCAAATCTATTTTGGTAAGGCTATCACTGTTGGTGGCGCGATAGCTTTCGTTATATATCAAGTAAATAGTCGATAGAATAACCTCAGCACGCATAACAAGATGTTCACTATCGGGCAATTTAAATGCAATTCCTGCCACCTTTATTTTTTGCTTTGCACGCACCAAGCGCTGTGCCATCGTCACTTTTTTGGTTAAAAATGCCGCTGCAATTTCTTCGGTCGTTAACCCGCCAATAATTTTGAGTGATAAAGCAATTTGCGCTTGTTTATTTAGCGCAGGGTGACAACATAAGAATATTAGTTTTAATCGCTCATCGTCAACCATATTAGGGCTAAGCAAGTGCGGGCTTGGAATAGCACTGATAGTATTTTCAATAGTCTGATTCCACTTCAATTCGTTTTCATTGGCATTTAATTGAACCTGATATTGAATGAGGTCGGCTTTTGAGCGAAAGTTTTTACCGCGCCTTAAGAAATCTAGAGATTTTCGATGGGCGGTAGTAATAAGCCAAGCCCGTGGCGCACTTGGCACACCATTCTTCGTCCAAAAAATTAAGGCGGCAATAAGCGCATCCTGAAAACTATCTTCACATAATTGTAAATCATGCACTCTTGCCATTAAAGAGGCAATAACATAATGTTTTTCAGTACGAGCAATATTGGTGATTATTTGTTTGATATTAGACATAATAACCACCGATATTAAATATTACGAATTGCTATAATCCATAATTGCTCTCACTTCAATACGACCATGTTTTGCTGTAGGGATTTTTGCAGCAATTTCAACCGCTTCATCTAAATCCTTTGCTTCAATAAGATAATATCCACCCAGTTGCTCTTTAGTTTCAGCAAATGGACCATCAATTGTAACAGTTTCACCTTTACGAACGCTCACTGTAGTCGCAGTATTTCTATCTTGCAAAGCATCGCCAGCAAGCATATGACCAGATTTTTCAATATCATTAGAAAAAGCAAAATAATCGCTCATATACTGCTCGAACTCTGGAGTGCCATATTCTGGCTCTTTAGATTCTTCGCCATAAATTAATAACATATATTGCATGTGTTTTATCTCCATTTAATTACCACTTGATTATGGTTCATAAATAAAACGATTGGTAAATAAAATTTCGACAAAAATAAAAAACTTGAATCAAAGACGTTAATCTTATGATTCAAGTTTTTAAAATATACTATTGATTAACTTGCCATTTTACGTTTAGAGCCAGCTTTAAAACCGTTCTTGCTTTTCTTGCTTTTTGCCCAACTTGCAGGCTTTTTGTACAATCTATCTACTAACCACTTCCACCCTGCTATTTCTCAACTCGTGAGAAAAATAGCTTCTGGAATGAAGCCATCGTAATCAGATTGTCCATAAGTAGATTTTTAGAGCGGATACGTATTGGCTACTTTTCAATAAAGTAAGTGCCCCAACCGTCATAATCCACTTTATGTTTAGTGGCAATAGCAAAAAG
>QIKQ01000132.1 GCA_003233075.1 Gammaproteobacteria bacterium | reverse complement strand
TATGCCTGCGCACTTCTCGGTCGTGAAAACGTGTCATAGCATACCCTTGAACCGTCTCGCTACGAAGTGCTGTGAGAAAAGCGGGCTAGGTCAGGTGCGGCGAAAAAGTTTAAGCAAATAAATACGGTGATTTCTTATTTACTCGGCCTAGTTCGTTCTTCGAACGAGCGGCCAGTTGAATTGTAACATTAGACTTCGTCCCGGATTCCGCTGCGCTCATCCGGGCTACGGCGAGTTACGGAGATTTACCTTTAACCTTTAATTCAAAATACTGGAAATTGGTAATAATACTGTGCTTTGGGTGCCGGCTAGTATGCACTAGGCTTCGAATACAATTGCTGAGCGCATTTAAAGGCCATATATAAACCTGTGAGACTAGTCCCTCTTTTTCAATTTTAAAGACCAGCCTAAACAAATTGCCGTCTGACATTTTAATATGACGATTACACGAATTCATATAATTTGCCATCGTTTGGCTAAACTGCTTTAACATTTGCTGCCGATAGGCTTTGCCAGTTTTAGTTTTAGCCAGGCGTTTAGCTGATTTCACTTTGGATATAAACTCGGATCGGCTTAATTTTTCTTGCTTGTCATATATATTCAGGTAACTTTCTAAAATTTCCTGGAATTTATTTTCATGTTGCTTAAAGATTGTTGCTGATCTCGCGCTATAGACAAAAAAGTTAATGCTGTCTTTTTCTAATATATAGGCCGCCGCCTCATAGTTTCCCCAATTATCTTTTGAGTAATAGTGAGTAATTACTTTTTTGCCATTGATTTTCTGTTCAGTCATTCTAATCGACTTAAAATTAGGACTACCACCCTTGCGATACAAGTCTATAGTTTGCTTAACTTGCCTTGCAATAGGATCAGCGACTTTCTGACGAGTAACTCCCATACCATAAACAATGACTGGGGTATCTTTATACTTTTTGACGCTAGGATAAAACACCATGTGTAAATTTTGCTTAACGCCACTCTTATTGTCTAATACCCAGCCTTTCGGAGCGGTCGCGTAAAACGAATAATAATCACCAAAAAGTAAGCCTGTGCCTTTTTCATCCGCAGAATAGGATGGGCTTGAAAAGAGTGCGATAGCAACAATAATTGTAAGCGTAGCAATATAATATTTAAAAGAGATTATCATCTGCATTCTGACCCTAATTGAAATATCAAGATTACTTACTGAGCCTTGCCAGCCCACAAATATCCTAATTTTTAGAGCTACCCTGAATAGTCACAGCATTGAAATCCGCGACCCAATCAAGAAAAACTGATAAGAGCATTTCCAATTTAGATAAATCGGCTCGCCCAATAAATTTATTTTTAAGGACATTACATTCCAGCCAATCATTAAGATCTGCTGAAATAATCTTAACTATTTGAAAATTTTGATACTCAAGATCAGTATCTTTTAAATCAATCTCAATTTTCCAACCAAGTTGATCGCCTTGGCTCACAACCGTATCAATGCTAATCCCGTAAAAATGCTGCCATTCACCATCGCATTGACGCAGATACCAGTCTTGTATTTGCCTCAATAAATTAGCATTACCAGGAATAAAAGATTTTGACGATATTTGATTTTCAGCTGTGTTTTCAGTCGTGTATTTAATTTCTGCCATGAGCTTTATTTAAAGTTCCATTATTTAATGCGGCCATTATAAAATAGACAAATATTTAGCCTTAATTCTTAATTAAGCTTATTCTGTTCTTCTTTTTTAAGCAAATAACTTAAGCGCATCGCTTTAATATTAAAAAAAGCTCCCAAAATTAACCCTATAATTAACATACTATCAGTCATAAACCAATTAAATAAATAAAAACCACTTTCATTTTTTAACACCTGCGCATACCATTCTGGGTTATTCCAAACTTTGAAAAAAGGGCCTATGTACATTAACGACAGCGGCAACATAGGCAATGCAAGCCACCAACGGTATCGTGCAGTAAAATAAAATAATGCCCCTAAAAAAAGCCCCAAGCCCCAGAGCTGAGGAAGAGACGCTAGTTCAGGTAAATTAGCCGCATAACTTGAAAATGACAAACTTACAAGTAGACTAAAAATTAATAATCGTTTCATAAGCTAATTAGACTGTAATTACTGAGAAATTTCAAGTGACTTGTTTTTAAGATTGAACTAATAGCGTTATATTTATAAGTAAGAAAACAATTTCTAATTAAGATTTTCTATTCAACTCCAAATTTCATGTTTTATTTTGAATCAAGTATGTCTAATATGCTCGCAAATTGATCGTTGATTTTCTTGCTTTTCTCAAAAATCTTATCGGTTTTTTTCATGCAAGCATCAAAAATTTCTCGCATTTGCTCTTCTTGAGATCCAGATAAACCCAAACTAATCATGGCATTTTCTAAATCTTCCACCATCATTTCGATTGCGCTTAAATTATCATGGTGAATTTCATTCAGCGATTCTTCAACTGTTACTACTGCGGCGTTTACAGTATTTAGCATTTCATCTTTTTTAGCCGTCAAATCATTAGCGAGTATAAACTTTGTGCGCACTTCAATCGCATTACATAAATTACCCAATGTATCTTTCTACCGGCATATTCTTAATGAGCAGTGAGAAATCTTCATGATTAAAAACCGTTCTCGCTGCAAAATCGTAAATTCGACCTTTAGTGCAAGCCATTTCAATCACATTGGACTCTAGCGGCGTCACCGGACCCGTGCTACTAAAATCAGACACACCATCTGACCTTCTAAATTGCAAGACACAATGAAGTGAAAATCCATTCGTCACCGCAAATATAATTGGCGCCAATTCTTCCAATGAATGAGCTATCATGGAATTCTGCACAAACTGCAATACCTGACCTAATTGGCTTGTATACGACATCGCTTGAAACGCTGCTTTTTGTGATTCTTGTAAACGCGCGTTCAATTTATTTTCGCTGGAATATTTATCAATGATTTGATTTAATTTTAAAGCAAGTTCTTCAGGCTCAACTGGTTTAGTCACATAGTCGTCGCCACCAGCCGCATAACCTTCTAGTTTATCTTCTAAGCTAGTATTGGCTGAAACAAAGATAAAAGGTACATGAGAATGAATTGAATTTGCTCTAATTGAGCGACATAATTCGTAACCGTTCATTACCGGCATATTCACATCCGACACAACAGCCATAAGTTCATTCGATTTATTTTCTAATTTTTCTATTGCTTGCTTGCCTTCATTTGCAGTATCGACTTCAAAGCCTGCATTTTCCAAATAGCACTTTATTGTTGTCACTGTCGTTGGGTCATCATCTACTATTAATACTTTTTTCAACGCCGCAGAATTACTCATTATTAAACATGTCCTCTGTCAAAAAGGGGTCACTCATAAACTTCCCCGCCGCAAGCGGACGGGGTATTTTAGCCTAATAGATTTCGCTCCGCGCGAATTGAATTCGCACGGGCGACCGAAGGGGGATAATTCCATTCTCCCCCTTTGGAAACCCCCAATGGGTTGTGCCCGCAGCAAGCTGCGGGGTAA
>QIKQ01000113.1 GCA_003233075.1 Gammaproteobacteria bacterium | reverse complement strand
GCCTCATTAGGCGTCAAAGTCGCAAATATTTCAGACTATAGATCTGAATTTATTGATGCCATCGATCTGATTATTTCTGGCATCTAACGCTGCCATAATTTGCCGCTTGAAGCGCAGCGTAAAGCGGTCAAATTGATGGCCTTGTTAAGAGCCAAACTCTCTACACATGACATCAACTTCTACTCCTTTGTACAAACAACTCTCAATGGTTTTCCAGCCAAGACTTACGTATAACTTCGAAACGAATTCTGTAAAAAGATAGAGCTTACGTATGCCAGCATTTTGGGCCTCACGTTCGCAATATTGGACCAGAGATTTGGCTATACCCCGGCCGCGCCATGCTTCTTTTACGAATACAGCCGCTAGCCAAGGGCTAAGTTCAGGATGGCTGTCCATATCTTGTTTCACAAGTGCTGCTGAGCCGCAAAATTTCGAATTTTCGACTGTGACAAAAATAGAAGGTATCCCCTCGTGCCCCGCAACATTTGTAAGCGCAGCCACTCTAGCCTCCACTGTTAAATCAGGATCAAAGTGTGCCCATTCGGCTTGATGCAATGTTGCTATTTCGCCAATCAAATTCATGTGATACCGCAAGGGTTCGATTTTCATAGGCCTCTTAACGAATCGCATGTGGGGGGGCGCCGCGTTTTTTAAAATTTGGTAAATTTGGGGTCAGCGTAAAAACTCGTAACGGCTTACCCAGAAATTTCAAATTCCTTGGAGTTTTTACGCTGACCCCAAATATTGTGCTTGTGAACAATTTTTCCGTCTTTTCTACACACCTATGCTATTTACTTCGAAAAATTCGACCAAATTCATATGGTCAACGCCAAGAATATTACACACTGGACCCATTCCATAATCCGCAAGCGACTTTGTCTCAGCGGAGACTACTGTGCAATCACCAATACTTCTAGCTAATGCAATAACCCAAGGATCCGCGCCGCTCATAAATCTTTCTCTGTGCTTATTCTTATTTAATTCATTCCTTGATTCTATCTCCAGAACTACAGCTGCATACTCTATTTCAATTTTCTCACTTATTATGAACATTGTGCTGGCCTTAACTAAAAACCCATCACGCCATTTATCAGCTTTCTTTTTCAGCTCTATTTTTACATAGTCGACCGAAATTATGTCTCCACTATTAATGCCGTCGTACAGATGCTGCCATATCGGGGCGAACACCTTAATCCGTTCAGGATAGTGGCGTTCTCCTAAATCGATAAGGGCAGATGCGTCCAGGCAATATTTCATTAAGCTATTCCTGAAACCAGCTTATCTATCTTATTTACCCTTAGGTTTAGGATTTTTGAGGCATCAAACAAATCTATCGTACCACTACCATACGCATTTAGGACTACTCTGAACATCGGGCGCCCCATATCCAAACGCATTAAATTCTCCCTTGGGATTTTCACCTCTTTATTGCTCTTACTAATTTTTAGATCGTTAGCCTTTCGTCGAAGTTCTAATAAATGTAAAAATTCTGTTTGATTGATTAATCCAAATCTTTTCAAACACACTGCAGCCGTTGTATAAGTAACCTTAAAGGTCTCTGCTAGGTATTTCATTTTTTCTACAGGATCTAGATCAGTGTACTCAGCAACCTTGATTTTTTCGTATGGCACAAGGATTTCAGCGGCCGCCAGATTACATTCAGCTTCTAATTTTGCTTCACTGGTAGATTGTCGGATAACCGTTTGCGCTTTTGCGTCATTAAGTGCCGAGAGTCCTTTCAGCAAATGCACGTATTCATGAAGCAGCGTAAATAATTTTCGAGCGTTGAGGCTCCCACCTCTTCCAACTAAAATAATTGGACATAGGTCATAGTAGATAGCTGCGCCGATCACTCCAGATTCCTCTGGTATGTATTGAGTTTCATATACCAACACACCGCTACTCTCTATCTTTTCTTTCCAATACGAATATACTTGGTCGTAACCTAAGGAGAAAATTTCGGAATCCTTAATTCCAAGTCTTTCTCGGACAAGGCTTCCTAAATTAGTAGTTGGCAGTTTAATTATTGATTGAAACGATGCAGCCTCTAAATCTAAACCGGCGAGTAGATCAAGATAAACTAGACGTCGGTCACGAACCTTTTTGATTTCAAGATTTAGCCTGTAATGTTCTATCCCGATAAAACCTGGTTCAACACGATAGTCTGGCACCCGCTTGTAAGTTTTTTTATATGGGGGTTTCGATAAATAGAAATATCCGAATGGACAATTATATTTATCCGCTGCCTTTCGTAATTGATTTAAGGTGAGCGGTCCTTTGCCAGATTCTGCTGCCTTTAAACTATCGATAGATACACCAATAGCAATAGCAGCTTGCTCTAGCGTAAAGCCTACTTCCTCGCGAGCCCAAACTAGCATATCGGGATTATTAGTTGTTCGAATTAGAGTCATCAACCGATTTCCAATTAATTATCTATAAATTACAATAGAAGCAAAAAATAATTATTCGCCTCATATCTTAGTATACCTTATGCTACTAGGTGAGTTTCCACCTCAACAATACTCGATCAATATAGTATCTGGCCTAGAACCGCACTTTCTACTCGTGCCGCATAACGCAAAGTTAAACTGCGCCGCGATCTTTGGGGCGCCTGAGCAGGGCTGATCTTGCACCCTTAAAGTGGACATTTGGTTCAGCCTACTTAGGAGGACCTGAAATGCCCAAAACGATAAGCAAAGAATACAGTAGAT
>QIKQ01000354.1 GCA_003233075.1 Gammaproteobacteria bacterium | reverse complement strand
GATCCAAATAACTTTTAACGCAAATAAGTTAGTTTTTTGTTTTAAAAAGATAAAATTTTATAAAAAATGCCAAATATTTATAAAATTTTACCAATTCTTGTTAAATTTTATCGAATACATGTTTATTTATAAAAAAGTTATAGACAAATTCAGTTTTTATTGAAAAAACTGGCATTATTGTTCTGTTGTTATATACTCACCTCGGGCAAATGTAACTTTTAACTATTGGAGGTATACCATGGCTGCAAAGAAAAAAGCCAAAAAGAAGGTAGCAAAGAAGAAAAAGTCTACCGCGAAGAAAAAAGCTGCTAAGAAGAAAGTAGCGAAGAAAAAGAAACCAGCTGCTAAGAAAAAGAAAAAGGTAGCTAAAAAGAAAAAAACAGCTGCTAAGAAAAAGAAAAAGAAGACCGCAGCACGTAAGAAAAAACGCACTGCCAAGAAGAAAAAACGGTAACGCGTATTGAACAAAGTCAGACAGACGTTATGTTTGGCTGACACGTTCACTAAAAAGGCTCGCTATGCGAGCCTTTTTTAATATATTCGATAATTGTGCTGAAACGATTGTATTTAAGTATCTACTGCGTTCGCCGCGCGCTTCCGGTGCTCATTTACCAAAATGTAAAATCCGCTCCGGTTCGCTTGGCTGCCTTGTAGCTTCATCAAATACAACCGTTTCAGAAACGATTGCATTTAAGTATCTACTGCGTTCGCCGCGCGCTGTCGTCAATTGAACATTAAGCCAACAAACAAACTACTTCATCGTGCCAAGAAACAACTCATATGCCGGATTCTTATCCTCTTTCCAAAACGTATAGCCTAATTCATCCAAAAAACTTTCGAGCTTACTACGATCTTTCTCCTTAACCTGCATTCCTACCAAAACACGTCCATAGGCTGAACCATGATTTCGGTAATGAAATAAACTAATATTCCATTTTTGTCCCATTTTTTGTAAGAACTTGAGAAGCGCTCCAGGTCTTTCAGGAAATTGAAATCGATACAAAATTTCATTTTCTAATCCATTCGCGCGGCCACCTACCATATAGCGAATATGTAGCTTAGCCATTTCATTGTCAGTTAAATCAATTACCTTATAGCCATTACTGCTTAAATTAGTAAAAATTGAATTTTTACTTTCTAATTCAACGGACGACTCAACACCAACAAAAACATGCGCTTCAGCAGAGTCTGCGAAACGGTAATTAAATTCAGTCACATTTCGCCTGCCAATGATCTCACAAAATCGCTGAAAACTGCCCGGTTCTTCAGGAATAGTCACTGCCAACAATACTTCTCTTTGTTCGCCAATTTCGGCACGCTCAGCAACATGGCGCAAACGATCGAAATTAATGTTCGCACCACTATTAATAGCGACCAATTGTTGCTCAGAGATATCATTCGAATTGCAATATTTCTTTAACCCGGCGACTGCTAACGCACCAGCTGGTTCGACAATAGAACGAGTATCATCGTAAATATCTTTAATTGATGCACAAATCTCATCTGTGCTCACTAATATCATTTCATCAACACATTGTTTTGCCACTCTGAACGTTTCCTCGCCCACTTGACGTACAGCGACACCATCCGCAAAAATACCAACTTGGTCTAATATAATACGTTCATCTGCTTTAAGTGCATGATGCATACTAGGTGCATCTTCTGGTTCTACACCGATAACTTTTATCTCTGGGTAGAGTTGTTTTAGGTAAACACCAATGCCCGCAATGAGTCCACCGCCACCCACTGGCACAAACACGGCATGTAGCTTGCCTTCGGTTTGTTGAAGAATTTCCATTGCAATTGTGCCCTGACCAGCGATTACTTCAGGATCGTCATAAGGAGGCACCAATGTCATTCCAGTATCAATTGCTAACTGATTAGCGTGAATTGCCGCTTCATCATAAGTATCACCAAATAAAACAACCTTTGCGCCTCGATTTTGCACTGACTCAATTTTAATTTCTGGTGTTGTTGTTGGCATCACAATAGTCGCGCTTAAACCCAAACGTCTAGCCGACAAAGCTACTCCCTGAGCATGATTGCCAGCAGAAGCTGCGATAATACCTTTTTTTCGTTCCTCCGTGCTGAGAGAGGAAATTTTGTTATACGCACCACGTAACTTAAAAGAAAACACTTCCTGCAAATCTTCTCTTTTTAAGTAAATGTGATTATTCAGCTTACTTGATAATAATCCGGCATAATCCAAAGGCGTTTTTTTTGCGACATCGTACACACGCGCCTTCAGGATTTTATCAATATAGCGCTCTTGCATGGTACGATTTGTATCTACTATTACAGTCATGGCTTTATTCGATTTGTTTGTTCAATAATTTAGTTCTAATTCATTAATTACTAATATAACTGCTAGACAAAGGTATTGAAAGACAATATCACGCCAAAACTAACATTTGTTACTGAGCTTTATCATTTTTATGCATTTGTAGCCCGCACGAAGCGTTTGGAAAACGCAGACCGCGGGAAAATTCAAGCATAATGTTGAGCATACCAATCTATTTATACCCACACCGCATTGTTTCGCCTAACCATAGCCTAGTTCGTTCGTTGAACGAACGGCTTGTTGTATTTGACTACACCAACTTCGTCCCGCATTTCGCTCGCTCCTTACGGGCTACATAGGCCGTGACAGGGTGCGATTTCACAGGTATCATTTGCGCCTCTAATAAATTAATTCGTAACTGAGATTAACACGATGAATAGCAAAATAAGT
>QIKQ01000074.1 GCA_003233075.1 Gammaproteobacteria bacterium | reverse complement strand
AACAGCTGAACAGCTAAAATAGGACGATTTAATTTGCATAGGTTTTCCTCTCATATTTCCGAATTAACTTCGCCATAATAATGGAAGCTTCTATCATTTCTATATCTACTTTTTAAGTGTTATTTCGACGCTTTTTTTCCTTCCAATTGCTCAAAGAACAAACGCATCAAGCGGCAAATAAGCCAAGAAGTTACTGACGTTACTATTGACTGCCAATCGTCTAATTTTTTCGTAGTCATCAGGATCAACGGTAAGCGTGACCCGTTTCATGGCCTTTTATATTTTTTACTTTAATTTTAACTTACGCGTGATGTATTGGATTATTGTAATATATATAAATTGATAAGTCTCGTGAATCATTGGCTTTGTCAACCTACAAGTGATTGAACGTCGACACTCTGAAATTTTCAGAGTGTCCTTACTTATTACCCCAGTATTACTCCAGAGTCCTGACTTATTTTCGAATCAAGTTACAAGTGTGCCGTCACTAGTTCTTAAGCGCCGGCCTGATGTTGTATCAGCAGAAAGAAAAGTTGCAGTTGCATTTTATCTTACCGCCCAGGCCAAAGCAGCTCGATTACCGAAATTTCCATTAACAACTTCAATATCCAGAGCGTCCAACTCTTTAACTAATATCCTCGATCCTGCCAATTTAGGATGGAAAACAGTGAGTAGTTTACTCGCTCCGATTTTTGATGGTGGGAAACGTAAACTAGATGTAAAAATAGCTAATGAAGAACAGAAGCAGACTTGGTTGAGTTATGCTAAAGTAGCTTTGGTAGCATAAATCGGATCAAAGTCAGACCCAGCTAGAAAAATCAATCACGATACTAATGTCAATTTTTGTTGAACGGAATTAATTTTCTACTTACAATTAATCTATGTCTTCGAGTTCCCGAATTCCGTTTAATTTGGCGTTATAATATTAAGATTCGGTATATTTTTATAATCAGAGACATTGCTGGTTAAAATTGAATGGCCTAGCGCAATACAAGTGGCTGATATTTGCAAATCGTGAGTATTGGCATTAGCTTTAGACTTCGATTTAATACGTAGAGCGTAAAGCTCGCCGTAACATCTCGTTATTTCTTCATTGAAATCAAGCACAGGTACATTTGCAATAATACGTTCAACAAATACTGAACGTTGTACCCTAATCTTAGCTGTTTTCGCAAGATGCACGCCTGCTAACAGCTCAGATACTGTTATTGCCGCAATGAAAGATTCATCTTCGGACATAACAGCATCTAAGTCTAACCGTCCATTTTCTGCATTAATAAAAACATTTGTATCTACAGCTATTCCCATGATGATTTCGGCAAACCGGCCTTTCTACGTATACTGTTTAAATCCTTCTCCATCTCAGTGCCATCATCACCTAATTTAGGTAGTGTTTTTAATAGCTTAAATAACGCATTCACTGGCAATCCCGTTTTGGGGGGTGAACTTAACTCTGCAACAGTTTTTGATCCTTTGGTTATATATAAACTACGCCCTGTAACACGCACTTCATCAATCGCGGCTGATAAACTCCTCACTAATTCTGTTGCGGTTATGGTATTACGCGCTGACTTACTCATATCGATGCCTTAACTTAAATAAATGCCATAACACATGTTATACATATAATATGCATTTATGCAATATTTAATGTGTATATTATCAGTGATTTTTTTCCCTTTTTGAAAAACCAAAATGTCTGTCGATAGCTCAAAATGGGAATTAAGTTAACTCTCCTTCACCACTATAGGAACGAGCGAGGTTAACTCTATTTAGCGTGGCTAATTTTCGAAAAAATCTTGAGTTAACCTGAGCGATAAGCCCCTTGTCACCTATCTGAAATACCCTAGTCAGTCGACTTGTAATAAGCTCGCTTTACACTTTTTTTCATTGCATGACCAACAAATTTATGAACACGAGCTGTAAAATGCAACTCATCAAAAAAGAAATATTCAGGAAACTTTAAACCGTTATCACAATCAGGGAAAAATACAAACTGAGTGGTATTAAAGCACGCATCGGTAACGTTAGTAAACCCAAACGCATTACCATGCTCAATCAGAAACCCTATAAATTTAAAAAGATTGAATTTATAAAATGTAACGTGTGATTTTTTGCTAATTTTTTTTCTGACCCTCTTTAACTTTTTATTATATATCTTGGTTAATTTAGTCGCTCTCTTTATATAGCCTGGATCATTGGTTTCTGTTGCGAGTCGTTTCGATTCCGGCGCATCGCCTACATTTGGCGAGTTAACGATCAGGATATGATGGGCACCCGCATTAATCAGGCGAATTAAAGAATCGTTGACATTGGCAATAGCCGTATCAATATGTGCCACACGCGCTGATAAAGTCGGTAACGGTACTGCGTCTTTTACATCATTGGCACCGATGTACATAACATAAAGTGCTCCGCTTGGTGCCTTGTTACTGTGGTTGCTTAAGAACGACGCTATTTGGGTGGTTAAACCACGCGGGTCGCTACTACCGACTGCGGCGCGCGCCCCTGCCACGGCATAATTTGTACCTTGTGCCGGGCCAATTAAATGCAGTGAAGGTTTTGCTGTTAAACCCAGACTTTTCGCTAAAAATTCAACGGCAACCGGTCCGTTACTGATCCGGCTCGACTTATAAAAAGGAGGCGAAGGTAGGGTAAAATTTAGTGTGGATGCCAGATTACCGGTATCCGCTGCGCTATCGCCAAAAATGTATATAGCGCTATATTTTTTATCTG
>QIKQ01000301.1 GCA_003233075.1 Gammaproteobacteria bacterium | reverse complement strand
TGCCTGCGCATTTCTCGGTCGCGAAATCCAGTCATAGCACACGCTTGAACCATCTCGCGACGAAGTGCTGTGAGAAAAGCGGGCTAGGCCAAAATTTATAAATATCGATAATGTGTTTTCTTTGGATTAGTCTTTGCACAAACTTGTAGAGACTGGCTGCTATTGTTTTTTGATTGAACTATCAAGTATCTAAAGCAAGCCTTATGTTTACGGTTTAAATTTTGATTAGATTTTGATTTTGTGGAATTATTTTTTGATGTTGCAATAATATTATTATTTTCAGTTTTAATTAATGCGCTATTTTTCTTTTTGCTAATAATGTTTTTAAGTTCAATATCGGCGAGAAGTATTCCAGCTTCGGTTAATCTGTCAATAGCAATTGACTCAGTACTTAAATACTTCATGCCATGTTGAGCGTACAATAAGTGTGAAGGTTTACCAGTTTGTTGGTGCAATTTAATATAAAAGCGTGTCACCGAGATATTTTCATCTAACTGGGGTACAGGTTTAACGACTTGATCTGTGCTAGTGGCGCTGATGTATCTCGCTTTTGGGTTTTGAAAATTATCAGCAATAAATTTAGCACCTAGAATTGCCCGTTTTAACCAAGCCTTGTTTTTGCTTATTTTGTAAAGGGAAAGCATTGCTTTAGACATTGCTAGCGTGTCACCTAAATAAGGTCCAAATTTGTCTTTTTTGTCGTGTCGAAATCCGCCGTTGGCTAAGGATCGATTGTTGACGACCCAGAGGGCAGCAGTTTTTGCTTGATCTAAATATTTTTTGTCTTTTGTTGCTAGATAAAGGCTAAGCAAGGCTTCTATCGCCCAACCATTTTCTCGAGCATATTGGTGTTGATCAATTCGTGGCATGCCTTTCTTGATCCGCTCAAGATCAGAAAGCTTAAAAAAGTTTTCGCTGTGTGTGCCTTGAATCAAATCGGCATCCTGACTGGTATAGAATGCTCCATTGGGACCCATTAGGAAACGTTCAAGGTATTTATGGATATCCAGTGCGGCTTTAAGATATTCGGGTTTATTCAGTTGTTGATAAGCGTTGGCGTAGGTACGTAAATAACCGGCTTGTACTTGCATTATTTTCTCGAAATGCGGATTGTCCCAATTTCCCTGAGTTGAATATTGGTAGACCCCGCCCCAAGACGGATCGATTAAGGACATCGCTGCTCTTAGTGTCTTATGCGCTCTTTGTTCTTCATCGCGATTGCCGCGACTTGCTTGCAGAAGAGAATATTCAACACTGTCTCGATCTAAAAATTTTTGATTTAGTTTTAAACTGCCATATTTAGAATCAAAACTATCCTTATGCCTGTATTCAAGCTGTGTTATTAATTTACCACTTAAATAAGCTGAATTTGAATATTTTATTGGCTTAATAGCAGTTACTTTAAAATTGCTATTTTTTTTATTTACGAGGGAGTTTAAAAGTTTAACCATTTTTTTAGATGATATATATCCAGCCCGTTTTACTATTTCGCGACCATCAGGGGTAAATATTATAGTTGCAGGCCAACCATAATCTCGATATCGATTCGCTAAATCTGGACGTTTGTCTTGGTCTACTCGAATGGCAATAAAATGTTGATCTAATATTTTAGTAACTTTTTTGTGCTGGTAGGTGGTTTTTGCCATAACATGACACCAATGGCACCAAACGGCTTCGAGGTCGAGTACAATAAACTTATTCTCAAGCTTGGCTTGTTTGAACAATTGATCATCCCAGTCTTTCCAACGCGGATCTTTAGCCGCATATGCGCTTAAAGTAATATTTAACAGTAAAACGACTAACAATAATTTATTTTTTATTTTCATTTTTTTATCCTAGTTTGCTTATTTCATAAATTATTCATGTTTAAACGGAATCGGGTCAAACAGTTTGGTCTATCGACCGAACAAGCATAGCGGTGGCTATGGTTTGAGGGGGATGGGCCAAAATGTGACGCCAGATTTTATCTAAACTTGAATAGGACAATTTGTCTTTTTCAAATGTATTAATTTTTAGTCTAAAAGCTTTGATGGTGAAAATAAATCTAACTGCAGCAGTCCGAATTTATAAAATACTCAGACTTATCAAAGCCGTTTATGAAAATATTAAGTAACTTGGTTAACCAATTTAAAGTTGAATGTCGAAAAATGTAGTGGGTAAAGCACAGATATTTAATGCACTATTCGTTCTTTCCCACTACGAGCCCAAATTAACCGGACAAGCACCGACTAGGTTTCGAGCATGAAGACTGTCTTGCTTAGTGACTTGCTCCACATTTTGCTTCGCCACATTTGGCTTCCTTTTTCTTGGCGCCACATTTTCCTTCTTTTTTCTTAGAACCGGATTTACCTTCACCACATTTAGCCTCTTTTTTCTTAGAGCCGCATTTGCCTTCACCACATTTTGCTTCAGCCTGAGGTTTTTTGCTCATCGCGATCGTGCTGTAGCCTGAATCTAGTTTTTCAGCTGTAAAAGGATTAGAACTGGCATGAGCACTGCTTAGTGCGATTCCAGCACTGATAACAGCAGTCATGGCAATAGAAAGGGTTTTATTACGTTTTTTCATCAAAATTCTCCGTTAAAGTTTATTAAATAGATTTAGAATCTAGTAATAATTACGGTTCAGAGGTGATTTCGGATGCAGTATTTGAAATAATTTTTAAATTAATATTAGAATTAGCCCGCTTTTCTCACAGCACTTCGTAGCGAGACGGTTCAAGGGTATGCTATGACTCGTTTTCACGACCGAGAAGTGCGCAGGCATAGTC
>QIKQ01000196.1 GCA_003233075.1 Gammaproteobacteria bacterium | reverse complement strand
GCAGTGTAAAATAATGCCAATGCTAAAACCTTACACATTGCCAGGTTGCTCAAAAAGCTGACATATGAGACTGTTGTGCCTAATTGCTGTAATCAGTAATGTAAATAAATTGTAGTGTTAACGTTAAGGTCACTTGCGCCGCCCAAAAAGCTTACCCGTCAAGACCTCGGACGCTCTCGGTCAAGTGAACCGTTTTGTTGGGCTTCGCCTTTCCATATATTAATTGTGAGAGTCTAATATCATTAAGGCTTTTTCGGGCCATTCATAAATCTTACCTGTAAAATTAATAGACTGCTCCTTCTCCCATTTTTTTCTTATGATCGCATATATATCTGTCGGGCTTAAGGGATTAGGAAGTATTACTGCACCGTTATCATATGTAACCAAAAATAACGGCAAAGGGTCTGATACTGAAATTATACGGCGTTTAGGGAAAGGTTGGGCTTTCCCCTGCTCTATCCAAAAACAAGTACCAAGTAAATCCTTCTCAGGATTTGAGATCTGTTCTCGTACAATTAACAGTCGTTTATCAAATGCATATCTATATCCCAACATCGCAGTTACAAGAAGAAAGCCAGATTTCAAGAAGGCTATTTTCAATAGGCGGTAATCGAGTTTTACTGTTTTATTTATATTGAATTCCAGTCCATCTCCACCACCGTTGACAGAAAGCGCGGTCATAAAATCTTTGAGATTATTTACCTTTGTTGGGTCATTTGCTTTTTTTATTAACTTGATTTCAGTGCATCCATCTTTTCGCTGAACAGTTATGGGAAATCTTTCGTCATTAATGAGCATGGTGCCAGATGATTTTCCCCCACCTGATTGCCCCATAAATATTCCGGCTAAATCTTGTAGGTCAAGTTGGCTTTTAATGTGGTAATCGATTTTATACCCCGCTTTTGAGTTGCACTCTTTACAGGTTAACAACAACCCTCTACCTCCCATATTTCGAGGAGGTACGTCTTCAAGAGTTAGTTCTTTTCCGGTAATAGCTGACTCTTCAGAATATCCCCTTCCACAAATCGGACATAAATATAATTGTTGCTTACTGTTGCTCAACAGCTTTGATGCTGCAGGAGCGCAAAACCGAAAAATAGCTATTCTTTTAGCTTTATTTGACATGTGTTTTAAAAGCCGAACGTCGCAAATCACTGGCGACAAAAAGCATAGCGAAGAAGGAGCGACGCTTTTTGCTGTCCGAGTGCATTTGCCTTGTTAGCCATTTATATTTTCTTCCGAAGCTCATCAACCCAACCCAATACGCCATCGTAATCTTTTCCATCTAATCGTGACTCCGCCAAAATAAATTCCTTGCAGCCTTTGGTAAAAGTTGAGGTGGTAACCAATATTCCTTTATTAACTTTTCTTGAGTCATGGGCTACTGTGCCCAACAGTGAACGCATTGTATCCAATTGAATTTTATTGCCTTCAGCGTATTTTTTGCACTCAAAGTAAAAAATTAGTGGAATACCTTGTATGCTGTGACTCGCAATAACATCTTTTCCTCCATCTCCTGATCTTGGAGTAAGTATTACATCTTTGAAACCAAGCACACTCAGTAACTCTGCTATAAATTCTTCAAACTGGCGAGGAGTTATGTTTCTAATATCAGAAGGATTGCTTAGTATTTTTGACAGCAGACGAAACGGTAGGCGATCAACTATTATAAGGGATGACTTTTCATCTTCGTCTATTGGTAATTCATATGGGTCTAGTGAATCAATAATGCTGGGTTCAGGATTTTCAAGCCTAAGAACACTATTTAACTGGAGTGCAGCTATTTGTGAAGCAATAGAATTGGTAAATAACCCTTTATCAACATGATATTGTTCAATAAGTGAATTTAACCCAGTTCGATCTATGAGTTCTAACCGGGATTTATATGGTTTAGCTGCCTCAATAGCTGCATTAGTAAATTTAGAGTTGGTTATAAGGTAGCTTTTATCAATGTTTAGTTGAGCCGCCTTTACAGCTAGAGAGTGTATTTGTGATGCCTCTACTGCCTTTTGGAGTTGCTTTGTCTCAATTGCAAATGAATTTATTTTCCCTAATTGATCCCTGTATTTTCCTACAAAGTCCAAACTTTCAAAGGTATTTTTGTTTATTTCAAGCAGTTTATTATTTCGAGTAATCGCCTCGGCTACAACGCTCTCAAATAATGAGGGCTTTATCGTATCCAAGATAGAATTACTTTTCCTGATTCTTTCGATGAGTTTGGAAATATCATTCCGCGAAGTACTCATATTCATCCTTTATTGGCTAACATATATTCTACTTCCATTAGCAACATAAAACGCAAAGATAAGCAGATTAACTAGAAAATCCAATAGAATTTAGCGTAACAAATTACAGATAAGGTAGAGCATCTATTGGAATTAGACATAGAAGATTTTACTGGCAAAGCTGAATGTCAAAATAAAATAGATCAATTGGTTTACAAGCTTTATAACTTATCCAAAGAAGAAATAGAAATCGTGGAAAGCAGTATAAAATGAGACTGTCGTGGATAAACCGCTCGAACTTGTGCCACCCGTTCCGGCGTATTTGTGCCACTAATATCGGCTACTCTGCGGCTCGTTAAATTCAGACTCATTCGGATTTCTCATTAAACCTGTCTCAGCTCACCTGTCCCGGCTCAGACGAGAGACGAGAGGGGGTCGGACACGTGCCATCCGAATGTTTTAGGGGGCTGGGATATGTCATCAATACTGCTAAAATATTTGTAATTTGGTACGGTGTAAAATATAGTTTTTCCCATGATATTTTTATAAATGTTAAA
>QIKQ01000378.1 GCA_003233075.1 Gammaproteobacteria bacterium | reverse complement strand
CCGTGCGTGATTATGGCACACTGAAAAAAATCGAAACGGACGTTTATTTATGGCATATAGGAATCGCGATAACACCACAAAGAGTTAATTTAGGCATATTACATGCTGAGCAATGGCAACGACCCGAGACACCCGTCGCACACTTACGCGATAAAAAACCAATTGAAGAAAAAGAAAGTTATCGCTGGCTAGCGGGCTATGATGTGGCTTGCCAGGCACAAGCCTCATCGAAAACAAGTCTTGTTGTTAATATTGCAGACAGAGAAGGCGATATCCATGAGTGGTTTTCGATGGCCGACAAACAATCTATTGACCACCGAGCCGACTATATCATACGGGCTAAATGCAATCGTCGACTAGAACAAGAGGATCCGGATGAGAACCACTTTCTATGGGAGAAATTAGGTGCCAGCCCTTGCCTGGGGACATTAAAAATCACGACACCCAGGCGCACCAAAAAACCTTCAAGAAAAGTAACGCTCAGTATCAACGCGCAAGAAATCACGTTAACTGGACGCCAAGGAAATGCAAAACACCCTATCACACTGTATGCGGTCTATGCCAAAGAAATGCATTCACCCAAAAACTCAAAAGGAATTGAATGGATGCTATTAACCAGTTTGCAAACCATTATCGGTTGGTATGTTTGTCGCTGGGAAATTGAATTGTACTTCAATGTATTAAAGCAGGGATGCCAGATTGAAAAACTGAGATTAGAAACAGCAAATCGACTAGAAAATGCAATTGGCGTTTATTTGATAGTGGCGTGGCGCATACACAATATCACATTATTAAGCCGTGTGTATGGGGAACAATCGTGCGAGATGGTCTATGAAAAGAAAGAATGGCGGACCATTTACACGATGAGTAAAAAGAAAAAACCACCCAAGAAGCCGCCAGATTTGAAAGAAGTGACGCGCATGCTAGCTCAACTAGGCGGGTTTCTAGCGCGGAAGAATGATGGTGAACCCGGCGCAAAAACGATCTGGGTAGGTTACGAAAAATTGATTCACTATATGGAAGCATTTGAGATAATGGCTGCTTTATAAAACTTGTGTATAATGAACAGGCTTAACCGTTATGTGCAGAGAAAATGAAACCAGATATATATCAAGTTCAGAAAATTGGAAGTGGTTTTTTGGCTGTAATGGCAAAACCTGTTTCGGGAGAGTGGATTGAAGATGAATTTATAGGTATTTCGAAAGAAGGTATAAATCAAATTGTTTCTCTTCTAGAAAATCATGAGTCTTATGAAGTAGGACTCCAAAATGAAGCAGATCTGGCGAATAAAAATAATATTGAATTTATATCGTTTCCGATTAAGGATAGAGGCTTGCCAAATTCCGTAAGTGAGTTTAGTAAATTTACTAAAACGCTCTATAGTCAAATTGCAGACGGTAAAAATACAGTCATTCACTGTAGAGCTGGAATTGGTCGTACTGGAATAGTTGCGGCCGGTGTGTTGCTGCATTGTGGTTTTGGAGCAGTAGAAGCGTTTAACCATATTTCTAATAAAAGAGGTATACAAGTGCCAGACACTGATGAACAATATAACTGGGTAGTATCAAATAGCGATGTTATTGCAAACTGCACATACAATACGCTGTAAGTTGACGCCTCTACCGTCACGCGATATGCTGCGCAAAACCCGCGCCGGCTACGGGTCGCACCTGAGCTTAACCGTTGATATGATCAGTCTATTTAAGAAGAAAAAAATTTATACGGAATTGATTGGAGCAGAAGTCTTTAACGGGGAAATTGACCATTTCTTTGGTTCAGCTCTGTGTAAAATAGGATTTGAAAACATTAAAAAAAATATGTGGATTCAAGATCTCGAAACTGGAGTCAGAAAAATTGTAACTATAATGCATTGGAAAGGAGCTACGTCCACCCCACAATGGGGTTACTCGCTAGACTATGTTCCTCATTTTAACAATTCTTATAACAACATTTTTTGGCATCGTACAAATAAATCGGCAATGATCGACGTATTCCCTTTTTATTTTGATTTTTCTAAATATTTATTGTCAAGATTTACAACACCTAAAGAACATACTCAGAAACTAGAATCATTCACGCCACTTATAATACAAGATTTGAATGAGTTTTACGATCTAGGTAGTGACACTAATGATTTGGTAAATATTCTTGAAAAGTCTGAGGCTTATAATGCTTCTGGTCTAGGGTTTTGGAATTGGGTACAATTGCCTCTAGCCTATGCTTTTACGCTAAACAAAATTGGCAACAGTCAAAAGGCAAATGAGTTTATAGATAAATATTTGAGTAAACATGATATTGCTCCTAAGGCTAGAGCAAAACTAATAGAGCGGTTTAATAATGTATCCGCCTAACAATACGCTGCAGGTTGACGCCTCTACCGTCACGCGATATGTTGCGCAAAACCCGCGCCAGCAACGAGTTGCACCTGAGCTTAACCGTTATGCGAAAAAGAAGTAGGTCCGTAACGTATTTTAATGAAGGATTGTTATGCCAACAATAAAGAGAATTGGTCCATATCGTTTCTTTTTTTATAGTAACGAAAATGATGAGCCATCTCACATTCATATTCAGAGAGAGCGAATGCTCGCAAAATTTTGGTTAAATCCTGTTGCTCTGGCTGGATCCACAGGTTTTCGATCACATGAACTTAGGAACATAAAGAGACATGTTGAAGAAAATGAGTTAATTTTCGAGGAGGTATGGAATGAGTACTTTGGCAGTTGATGTAAAACCCTTTGCACAGTCTGTTAGTTTTACTGAAGATGATTTAACTGTAGTATTAGCTGATGGTAGGACAATAATTGTTCCACTTATTTGGTTTCATCGTTTAGCAGAAGCAAATCTAGAACAGCTAGAAAATTACGAGCTTCTTGGAGACGGGGAAGGCATACATTGGCCAGATTTAGACGAAGATATAAGCGTAGATGGCTTATTACGTGGCGCACACTGAATATTTCGCATAACAAATCGCTGCAAGTGACGCCCCTATCGTCACGCCGGCGCCGTCTACGCCGCCGGCCTAACGTTGCGATCAAGCATCGAGAATAAGGTGCCGAATAAGGTGCCGCATCTTTCATTCCACATACTATTAAAAGTTTATGCAATGAAAGATGTGGCACCTTATTTGGCACCTTATACATCGTAAATGCGTTTGAGTCCAAGAAGTTTTACCTTGATAGCGTATATCCTGCCTGAGTAAAAATGATTTGAGTCTTTGTCGTGCTGATTTTTGAACTAACATAGCATCTTCACGTGCACGTGATAAATCACGAATGGCTTCGTCTTCGCGATCGGGAACATATACTGGTGTGAGTTCACCGGCTCGAAACAAGCGAGCGAGTTGAATGGCATCGCGTTTATCGGTTTTGACTTTATCACCTGCTTTTTTTGGAATGAGAGAGGGAGCCACGACACAGCAGACGT
>QIKQ01000323.1 GCA_003233075.1 Gammaproteobacteria bacterium | reverse complement strand
ATCCGCAGCCGATTGGACGCTGCTTCATTATGCTGGAAATAGTGATAAAATGTATAGAGACTAGGTAGCTACAATCCTGTAACAGACGCTAAGTTTTAGCAACCAATTGAAGCAAAAAGTTAAATCAATGAAAAAACGAGATGTACACGCACGATTAGAAGTAAAAAGGAAAAAGTGTCGTTATTTGTTCGAGCATTATAATGAGCATTATATCCATGTATGTGAAACTCATAAACGTCGTGAATTCGAATATGATATTGACATGGCTGTGATGAAACCAGACAGTCATTATGAAATGATTGTACCTTGGAATTGGTTAGTGGCGTCAGCCTTAGGAATAGGCGTTGGCGTTGGCACCATTACGCACTTGGTATTCAATCTTACTCAGATGAAGATCCTGACATTAAGCCCATTATTGGTTGTCATTTTTGTCTTTATTTTTTTATCATTAAGGTCGTTTGTGCAAGGTTATGATCGTAAACGAGTCTTTTTATCTCGTTATGCGTCTTATCCCATTCTGCAGATACCATTTGATAATCGACGAAAAAACAAGATTTATCAATTTATCGCCCATATTGAACATTACACAGAAATGTCGATAAATAAGCGAAAAATACCGGATGAAGTTCTTCAGGCCGGTGAGATGAAAACATTAAGGCGTTTGGCGAGTGAAGGTCTGATTTCGAAAAGTCAGTATAAGACTGCTAAGAATCGAATTTTTAAAAATCTGGATAATGTCCCTATCTAAATAACTTCTTTAATTATTTTGCATATTGTTTAACAAAATCAGGTAAGGCAATTAATGCCTTATTTTTATCTTTAATACTAGCTTCAAGTTTCATTTTTCTATTATGCGTATTCGGGTGTGACTTTAGAAAGGTTGGGATTTTATCGCTACTAAGATTAAGTTTAATAATGGCGTCAAAGAATTCCGCAGTGCCATTGACATGACCGTAACTTGATTTTACCAATGATTGTCCAATGTCATCAGCTTCTTTTTCCTGGTCGCGACTAAACTTTAATAAGCTCAATGCGGCGGAGTTGCCGATGACTGATGAAATGGTATCTGAATCTTCGAAGCCAGTCACGACTGCAATAGTGAGGACCACAATAATGCCTCGGCCAATACTGCGCAGCGGATGGCGTTTATATTGGTGTCCCATTTCATGGCCGATGACCATGGCCAGGCCATTTTCAGATTTTATTATGTCCAGTAGTCCTTTGGTTATAAAAATATAACCACCGGGTATTACAAATGCATTGGGTGCTGACATATCAACAACTTTAATGGAAAATGTTTGTTTTTCTCCTTGCCATTTCTTACTTAACTTGGCTACTATTTTTTCTAGATATCGATTGACGTCACGGCTGGATTTAGTATTTTTTGATGTTTTAGATTCTACTGGCAGGCCTAAAACCCCACCAAAATTTTTAAATAGTTCTCGCTCTGTTGTTCGAGGAATATAACTGATGAGGGAGTCCGCAATGATCGCGAGAATAACTATAAAAACAAAAATGATACCGAGCAATGCGGACATTAATAAAAAAAAATCTTTTAAATGACTGGTCTTAGTTACGTTAATATTTTTAGAGGGTAGTTTTGCTACGAATTTCAAATGCTTTGACCTATGCAGTGACAATCGCAGTACCGTAGGCAATGACTTCAACGGAACCGATATTTTGCTTAGCAGACTTTGAAATTGAACAAGTTTCCAGTCGAACGTTATAGATCATAGAGGCGTTTTTCGACATTGCGTCGGCCTTCATACGTAAAACCGCTTCACGTCTCGCGCGATCAAGTAGAGTTTCATAACTTATTATCCGGCCACCAAATATTTTTCTCAAGGAAGCAAGTACACGTTTAAAATAATCTAAGGATATAACAACGCTGCCACTGACAAGAGAGCTATCTGATACAGTAATGTCGCTCGGTAATTTCTTCATCATTAGCATTGGGAAATCCATCGTTTCTAGTTCACGTATCTTAAGGCTTTTAAAATGTCGATGTTCAGCGAGTCGGCCAAAAATATATCCCAATATAACAAGGCAAAGACCTATTATTAATTCATACATTATTCCACCTTCACAGCAGTGCCGTATACATACATTTCGGCAGCACCCGCAGCAATAGATGAAGTGCTAAATCTAACATTAACCACAGCATTTGCGCCAAAGTCTTCAGCTTGCTTGACCATGCGCTCAGTCGCTTCTTGGCGTGATTCTGATAAAAGCTCAGTATAACCTTTGAGTTCACCACCAATGACATTCTTAAATCCGGCCATAATATCCCGGCCTATGTGCTTCGCGCGAATTGAGTTTCCTTGTACAAGACCATAATGTTCAACTATGTTCTTGCCAGGAATGATTTCTATATTAGTGAGTATCATTTAACTGTCCTTATTGTCTATATTATTTGATATTTAGTATACCCTGATTAATGGCTTTATTGAGCTATCTCTAGCGACAAAAATTAAGCAAAATATTGAATTTTTGTCTTAATATTGTCTAGTCAGCTAAGGTGTAATTAATTTGTTGAAAATTGTGGCAGAATGGCAGCTTTTATTGCGAAGCTGTGCTTTTAATTTTGGATTTAGGACCTATAAATAAACATTGGACGAAAGTAATGCACTTGCCTATAGTGTCCTTTTTTAATGGTTATAATCGACCTAAATTATTAGCAAAATCGGAGTTGTGTGAATGGAGTTAAAGCGAAGAAGGTGCCTGAACCACACATTACATCAGGGCATATACTAAATTAGGTGAAAGTAGTTTAACCTGATGTTATGTGGGGGTCTGGCACTTTCGGGTTCTTGT
>QIKQ01000374.1 GCA_003233075.1 Gammaproteobacteria bacterium | reverse complement strand
CCTTTGCGCAAACTGCTTTTACTACCACATTTTTTCTGCGATTATTTTTTCTTCTTTGCCCAATGCTTCGGCATAAATAGCGGTAGTAGTAATGTCGGCATGTCCGAGCCAGCGTTGCAACAGATTCAACGGCACCCCCTTAACCACTGCCAGCACGCCAAACGAATGACGCAACCCTTTAGGGCTGGCTTGTGCGTCTTCAATATCTGCGCGCTTCATCACGGCTTTAATATGTCGCCATGCCGTCGTGCGAGAATATGCCCAAAGCGGTTGCTGCTGTGGTCGTTGACTGCGCAAATTATGGGCAAGATTTAATTGCTCAAACAGGGCAGGGGGAACAGGCACCGCCCGATAATGGGTTTGATTACGCTTTTTCAAGCTTCTAAAGATGAGACAACCTTCCGACTGGTCAACACCCTTGGCAGTCATTTCTAACGCCTCAGACACACGACAACCTGTCAACGCCAAGACATGACAAAAGGTCTGTATATCCGCGGGAAAGTCTTTGGACGCTAAAAGAAACTGATTTCTTTCCGTTTCATTCAAATATTTTCGTTGACCGTCTTGCGTAAATAATTCAGACATAAAACCCTGCTTGAAACAATTAAATGTTTCATGACAGGATAGAAACAGCCTGTCAACGAGTAATAAAAGCAGGGGTTTCAAGCGAGAAAAGGGGGTGGGGTGAAACACTATTCGGTAATTCTGTTTCATATGATGTTGAACATAGAACATTCAAGCCCAAGAAATACAAGACATATATATGTTGGAGTTGTAATTATTAAGGTCTTGAATATTTAGACGATATCTTGTATAAATAGTGATTAAACTAACCAATATGGTTATTATGGAAAAGAGAAAACAGAGTTATCAACTGGCAGATATCCAAAATCAGATGAAAAATATAGATGGTTTACGCCTAACCTCTTCATCGAGAAAAGGGCTTATCGAGCTGGATTTTGATGATAATGATGCAGTTAATGTTATTCAGGCACTAACAATTAAGAATTTTAAGAAATCCATGACAACCCATAACAATCATAGAGTTTGGCAAGATGTATATAATTCCTCATATAAAGATGTAGATTTATATATCAAGTTTCAGCAGGATGAGGAAGGATTCTTTACTATTTCATTTAAGGAGTTATAGGTTATGTCAGATAATCAATGTCAAATTTGCTTTGCAGGCACAACCCGTCGAGAAGTAAAAGAAGAAATTTACACGTTTAAAGGCCATGAGACGGTAATTCAACAATCTGGCTTATGGTGTGACTCTTGTGGTGAAGGCATTCTAAATGGAAATGATCTTAAAACCACAGCGGAAGAGATTGCTGATTTCAAGCAAGCAGTGAAGCTCAAAACCGCAAAGGATTTAAAAGAAAAACGTGAAAAATTACATATCACCCAGAAACAAGCCGCTGAAATCTGCGGTGGTGGAGTTAATGCCTTTCATAAATATGAAAAAGGTGAAATATTTCCCCCAAAAGCTACAATAAATTTGTTAACGATTCTAGCTAATCATCCCGATTTAATGAAAGAGATTCAATCAGGCTAAAAGGCGGTTACGGCAATCACTCACTGCGTAAGACGTGGGATTATCATCAACGCATTCAGAAAAACGCCCCCCATTCCCCTGCCCATGGAAGCTTTCAGTCAAAAGACAAACCCTCGACTATCTCGGCATTCAAGTCCAAGAAATACAAGACCATCTACATGATGGAGTTGTGAAGTGGGTTATGGATATTTTTTTTGTAATATTTTCTTTGCTTTTAACTCTTCTAAAATAAAATTAATTTTTCTACTATTAATGTCATAAGTTTTATTTTCAAAAAAAATTCTTTTGTCGAATAAAATAATTAATTCTTTTCCGCTTTTTTTGTTGCGAATTAAAATTCTAAATCGACCATAATCGCTGGCTATCGCATCGTTTCCTTTTACTTGCTTATTCAGTGCGCTGAATAAGCAAGAGATCTGTAATGAGGTAATATAAAAACTAGTTTGTTTCAATATGTCATCACGAGTTGGCGGAACAACATATTGTCTATCAATCTGGATATAAAAGACTTCATATTCTTGTTCTTCATATGCCCTAAGACCAGTTGAAGCTATTAATATGATTAACAATAAACTAATTTGCCTGAAAATTTTTTCAATCCCTATTGTGATGAGTATTTAGTCTAATACTGCTTCCTTAAGCGAGTACCGCTATGAAATCAAACTGATACAGCAGAATTAGAGGTTAAACACTTGGCTTTAATCAGGTATAATTAAATTCTGATATCTAATCAACTCTGAGCCAAGCATCTAACCATGAACCATCATATAAAACTATCCCTCAAACAACAAATACAATCGTTCAAAAATACCGTCTTGCAATTACCGGCGTTGCCTTTTTCAGATATTTTATCGACGGATTGCTTGCAACAAATTGTTGAGCGTTCGTCCCGAAAAAGAGATCGAATTTTCACCCCGTTGGTGACGTTGAAAGCGTTTATCTCACAGGTATTGAGCGCAGATGGCTCCTGCCGTCAAGCCGTGAGTCAGGTCTTGTCGGAACGACTCAGCCAAGGTAAAAAAGCCAACTCAGTGAACACCGGTGCCTATTGCAAAGCCAGAGAGGCCTTGCCCCTAGAGCCATTAGAACAGGCCGTTAAGGAAACGGGCAAAGCGTTGCATGATCAAGCGCCTCCCTCTTGGCGCTGGAAAGGTCATAATACGCTCATTGTTGATGGTACCACCGTCTTGATGCCTGATACCGCCGATAACCAGCAAGCTTTCCCTCAGCCAAGCACTCAAAAACCGGGACTGGGTTTTCCGATGGCTCGCCTGGTGGGATTAGTGTCATTATCGACAGGCACCGTTGTCTCGTATGCCCAAGGCCCCTATCAAGGCAAAGGCACCGGCGAAACCTCGTTGTTATCCACGCTGTTTGGCGACATCTCAGCAAATGATATTCTCTTAGCCGATTGCTACTATTGCACTTGGGCCATCATTGCGTTGTTGTTAGAACAAGGCTCGCACATGCTGGTTCAGAATCATGCGCAGCGAAAACCTGACTTCGCTGCCGGTGAACAACTCGGCGCGAAAGATCATATTATTGATTGGAAAAAACCCCCGCAAAAACCGGTATGGATGAGCGAAGAAGATTACCGAGAGTTACCTCCATCAATCCGGATACGCGAATTTGCCGTGGATGGTATTGTCTATGTGACGACACTGCTCGATAGCAAGGTCTACCACAAAAAAGAGTTGGCAAAATTGTATAAAGAGCGCTGGATCATTGAACTTGATTTGCGCAGTATTAAAACCAATCTAGGCATGGAGATGTTGCGTTGCCAATCAGCACAGAGAGTCAAGAAAGAAATCGCGGTTTATTTTTTATCTTACAATTTGATTCGTGCCAATATTGCACGCTCTGCCATGATGAATAAAAAA
>QIKQ01000040.1 GCA_003233075.1 Gammaproteobacteria bacterium | reverse complement strand
AAGTTATAAGTTAGTTAACTTACAATTTTTATACCATGACAAAATAAAGTAGGCTAAGTGCCTGAGATACTTATAAAAAATAACTTATAAGTTCTGTTGATATGCGTCTGCGCCTTGCTTCCCCTTTTTAAGACGCTGCATATTGTCTGTTATCGAGTGTAACTCGTTTTTACTGATTTGCACAATTAATTTATCAACTCTAAGAACTTGTTGAATGCCAGGTTCTAACCAATCCACTTCACTTTCAGAAATTGAAGTATCAAAAAATTCTGTCATTAATGCTTGGCGTTTTGCTTCCGCCTCGCCTAAATCTAACCAGGCGCCATTTTGTGCGCACTCATACATAGTTTCACTTAGTTTAAGAATTTTTAAAAAATTATTATATCGATCGTTCATACTAGTCCCTTGTATTAATATCATCCATGAAATCTACCAACCTACTTATTCTCTTCCTGTCCAAGCACTTTTGCTTGTGAATTTTCTTGTGGCTTTGGTTGTACCGGACTGCGAAATTCTTCTGGGATTTGATCCCAACCTTCTTTGACTGTCAGTAACAATTTTGTAACCTCATCCAATAAGGACACATCGTTTTTAATATTCGCATTCAATAATTGCTTCTGCATATACTCATAAAGTGCGTCAAGGTTTTCTGCTATTTCACCGCCAACCTTTAAGTCCAAACTAGACTGCAAGCCTTGAATAATAGCGATAGCCCAGCTTATTAACGCCGCCTTTTCTGCAGTATTACCCTGCTGGATATTACCTTTAGCCAGCGCAATTTTTTCTAAAGCACCCTCAAATAACATCTGAATTAGTCGATGCGGACTGGCTGACTCTACTTTTGATTGCGTTCCAACCTGATTGTATTGCTTGATTGGATTCCTTGCATTAGAGTAACTCATGTAAATCTCCTGTTAATTTTGAGTCACGACGTAACAATATTTTTTCAATATCATTGTTGCAAAATGCCTTGCATAATCTCTAGTTTCAGTGCTGCTTGGATAACTTCTTCCGCTGGAAATTGACGAATGACTTGTTCAGTTTTTCGATCGATAACTCGAACGACACTTTCGCCCGTCTCTTCATGAATCGCTAGTACAATATCTTTTTGAATATTTTGAATCGACTCATTTATATCACTGACTGCGTCCTCTAATTCTAGAGTTGGTAGACTATCACTATCGCTTTCCTGTTTTTCCTTTAGGTCATTGACACCCTTAAATTCAACTAAGTCATTTGCCTGCCGTAACTCCATCTGACCTATATTTTCCTTAACACTCCCTTTTTTGCTGTTTACCTCAGTATTATCTGAGCTCACAACACCCAACTGCGCTAGAGAAATAGCCAACCCTTCTGTGGATTGAATACTCACTATCTATTACCTCCTACTAATCCTGGCTTAGGTAAACTATCCAGGGCAGTGCTTAAAAAATCTGAAGTTCGCTGGAATTTAGCCAGCAAACTTTCTAAGGATAAAAACTTTCGACGTAACCCTAGTTCAATAATTCCAACCCGCTTATCGAGTTGAATAATTCGATTATCAACATTTTTTATAGATGCTTTATAACCGTCGGTGACTGCTGGAATTGCAGTATTTATAAAATCATCTAAGTTGGTTTCAAATACTTCGGCCATCTTACTTATACTGGCAACAACACCATCCAAATCAGTATTAATCGCCTCTGCTAATATGTCCGAATCTAAAGTCAATGATCCAGTTGCATTATGTGACAAACCTAAAACTGCCAACGATTGTCCTTCAAAATTACCTGTGACCGTACTACGCATATTATTCATAATATTTCGAGCAGTCGCATCGCCTGTCAATATCTTACCTTGGCCATTAACCGGATTAGCTACACCTTTAATAGATACTAGAGCTTGATTGTAAGCCAGTATAAAGTTATTCAAATTTTTTGAGATATCATCCGTTTTCTTGGTTATTTTTAAGGTATTCGTATCGGTACTAGTATCTGATTTTAAATCAAAAGTAACTCCAGTTATTAGATCATCTATTTTATTAGTTGATCGAGTAACGGTTAGCCCATCAAATAAAAATGATGCATCTTCGGCTACTTGAGTCTGCGTTAGATTGACTATGCCACCGGAGGTAGCCCCAGCGGAATCATAACTTGCGTTAAAGGCTAGTACTGACAGACCTGTGCTATCAATATCCGCTGCTTCTTCAAACGTACCATTATTATCTTCATCAACTTTAATAGAGATGCGACCATTAGTACCAGTAGTATCAGAATTTAGAAACAATCGAAAGCCACCTGCTGCGGAATTGGCTTCCAGTGAAGAACCCACCGCTAAGGCCGTGGTATCTGTCGCGGTATACCCCAATAAACCTTCAATCGTCGTACTGGCGTTTTCAAACATTAAATCAAGCGTATTAGTATTACCGGTATCATTTTGAATAGTAAATTTATTGCTAGTAGTATTATAAGAAATCGTATAGGTATCGTTGCCGCCGTTTGCCTCTTCCATCGCTCGTTTCATTTCAGCTGCTAAAGTATCGGCGGTGTATGCCCCTTCACTCAAGGTTGCGGTGCGATCAGTACCATCGTTAAACATCAATACTTTATTGCTTGAATCGACGGTAAAACCGGCGTCAATAATCGAGGCGGTAATCCCAAGTGATGCAGTATTGATTGCATCTTTGACTTGAGTCAGAGAGTTATTGTTAGAATCAATCAGAATATCACTTGTAGCGCCATTGCCTACTTGAATTCGTAATTTTTGCGTCGTATTGACACTTAAATCAGCCACTTCAGATGTGGCGCTGGCAAACACACTTGAATAAAGTGTTTGTGAAGTCGCTAAGTTATTAACCTTAATTTGATACTCACCTTCAACGGCATTCGATGTCGCTGAACTTGTAAAGACAGATGAATCTGATGAACTTGAATCTAAACTAAATATTTTTGTACTGTCCAAATCGCCTAAGCTAGACTTTACTGAATCTAATAAACTTTTAATTTGGCCAAAAACACTTATTTTTGCCTCAAAACTAGATTTTTTTGCCACCAATGCTAATATTGGCCGGCGTTCAAGCGAAACCAGCTGATCAACTAATGCATTGGGGTCAAACCCGGATGCGAGACTAGAAATGCTACTCATAATATTAACCCGTGGCTTCCTGTTTCTCTAATAAGTATTAACAAATTCAACTATTTATACCTCTTCTACTGTATCGGCAAATTAATCATTAACTTAAGCTAATTCAAACCTACAACCTATAAGGAATACTGTATTTATTAACCTATCTCTAGAATTAAAACCAAATCTTCAACTAACTAACTGGTATTATCGCAAGTATAATGCCAAGCCATTCAAGCCCATATAACAGGCCAGTTCAAGCTGAATCCTTGTGAAATAATGTCGACTTACTTGTCGGAATAGCTAACGTGTATCACTTTTTCACGCTAGTCCAATCCATAAATGATGAGTGGAACAGCTAACGTGTATCTCATTACCACGTTAAACCTATCCTTAGGTGAGGTGTGGAAAAGGTAAGGAGCTAGCTCCTTACCTAAATCCAGGTCTTCGTCTTCTAGATTATCCGAGTAGAGAAAGAACGCTTTGATTCAATCCATTGGCTTGCCCTAAAATTGAGATACCGGCTTGTTGCAGTATCAAATTCTTGGTCAAGTTCGCACTTTCCTCAGCGTAATCAGCATCCCGTACTCGAGATCGTGCAGCGGTCGCGTTCTCACGAACGTTATCCAAGTTAGAAATCGTTGTTTCTAACCGATTTTGCGTTGCACCTAATTTCGCCTTTTCCGAAATAATCGAATCTAACGCGTTCTGCACTGCAAGGATTGCCACGTTGGCCCCCCCCACTGTACCCACATTTAGCGAGTTTAGAGAATTAGCTGTTAACGTTATTGCCGTCGTAGCAGAAGTATATCCTAGCGCTTCAGTAGTACCGGTTGCATCCGTTGCAACTGAAGTTTTACTGATTCCAGCATTCAAAATGATTTTACCATTTTGGCCCGCATCAACACTACTCGTACCACTTGCAAACGCGCCTGTGTTAATTAAACTAGCATTTGCAACGCTAGTATCAACACTCACTTCAATGCCTGCACCTGTAGTATTGGCCAACACAAGATAAGCCTCGCCATCAGAACCATTTTCTACTGAAGCTGTTACACCTGCAGTTGAAGATTTAGCGTTAATCGCACTTGCTAAATTACTAAGGACAGTAGTATTACCCGCATCTGATGCAGCAGCTGTTGCTGTGCCTGCCGCTAAAGTAAAACTACCAATTGATATGCCATTAACAGTAAGATAACCAGCATTAACCGCATCAGTCGCTGCAGTAGTTGCATCCGAGGAATTTATGTACGCACTAGCACCGATAATTGAATTACCAAAACTAAAAGCTGTTACACCGGACTCTCCAGATACAGCATTAACAGCATTGATGATATTTATGCTATTATTCGTAGTATCTGATTGAACAATTGCATCCCCTAAATCAATACCAGCAATAGTTGCGCCGGCACCTAAACCACCACTGCCTAAACCTAGTAGTGCAGATGCAGCAACATCCGTAGTTGCTAATGTGCTGGTATAAGTAGTTGAAACACCCAATGTAGTAGGTGATACATTTGAGGTCGAAACATTAATAGTCTCATTTACACTTGTACCAACCTGAACGTTGATGCTTTTAGATTTATTTAGAAAAGATTCACCATTAAATCGGGTTTGACTAACAATACGATTCAATTCAGAAGTCAGTTGTGAAACCTCTTCTTGAATTGAACCACGGTCCGTCGCCGTATTATTACTCGCTGCCTGAAGTGATAGTTCGTTGATCCGTTGCATCGCAGTGATCATTTCGTCCATCGCACCTTCAGCGGTTTGTGCAAAAGAAACACCATCATTCGCATTCCGTATTGCGACTGATAAGCCATTAATTTGCGTGGTTTGTCTTGTAGAAATTGCGAATCCCGCAGCATCGTCCCGCGCTGAGTTGATTCTAAAACCAGATGATAGTCTCTGTAGTGAGGTTTGCAAAGGATTTTCAATCCGTCGTAAATTTCTTTGCGCATTCAAAGAGAATATATTGGTTTGGATGGTTAAAGCCATGTGCTATCTCCTATCCAGGGTTATTTAATCCCCCAGCTTAGGTTGATATTCAGCGGATATACTGTCGCAAATAAATAGGCAGTATTCACCGCTCCCAACATTTGTAGCGGCAGAAGGTTTAATAGCTTTAATGACTTTATAAAAACAACTGAACTTACTTTTACATATAAAGCAATAACCGTGTTGAAATTAAATAAAAATATTATTTTGCCTTAAATCTATATACTAAGAAGGACAAACGCTATTGTTAACGCACTTAATACGTGTCTTAAC
>QIKQ01000154.1 GCA_003233075.1 Gammaproteobacteria bacterium | reverse complement strand
ACCGTTTTCGAGCGCTTGGACCGAGTGAAAACGAGTCATAGTATGCAATTGGGCCGTCGCAGTAGATGGGCTGTGAGAAATGCGGGCTAGCTAGATTTCTAAAATTGATAATCACTGTTTGGGAAGCATGATCAATTAGTAAATACTCGATCGAGAATTTAGGTGCTGCGGCATATGAGAATTTAACCAAGTTTAAAGGAGCGCAAGATGAGAATTATTTTATTAGGTGGGCCGGGTGCTGGCAAGGGAACCCAAGCCAACTACATTAAAGAAAAACATAATATACCGCAAATTTCCACAGGTGATATGTTACGTGCGGCGGTTAAAGAAGGGAGTCCTTTAGGAATTGAAGCAAAAAAGATTATGGATGCGGGTGGTTTAGTATCAGACGACATTATTATTGGTTTAGTGAAAGAACGTATTAGTCAAAACGATTGTGAAAAAGGTTTTTTACTTGACGGTTTTCCACGAACTATTCCTCAAGCCGAGGCAGTTAAAAGTGAAGGCATTGATATTGATTACGTTGTAGAATTAAATGTCGATGACGCAGAAATCATTAAACGCATGAGTGGCCGTCGAGTGCACATGGATTCTGGCCGTACCTATCATGTCGTTTACAATCCACCTAAAGTGGAAGGTAAAGACAATGAGACAGGTGAAGACCTAATTCAACGTGATGATGACCAAGAAGAAACAGTTAAAAAACGACTTGATGTTTATCATGATCAAACTGAGCCTTTAATTGATTTTTACTCGACTTGGGCGAACAGTGGTGAAGCAAATTCGCCTAAATATTGCAAAATCGAAGGCATAGGTTCCGTGACAGATATTCGCGATAAAGTATTGGATTCATTATCTGCTTAGAATTTAGTATTGTAAAACTCTATAAAGAAGGTCAAGCTGATGCAGTTTGGCCTTTTTTATTGTGCGGATAATAATTAGTCGTAATCTCACTTTTGTTTAATTCATTCCTCTACAAAACCAATTTTCTGCCTTTTTCCGAGTCAAAAACCAATTAAATTCCTTATATCGCTTATACTGTGAGCATTCATGAGCCGTCTTATAACGGTTAGTTTTGTATTGTAAAAGAGGTGAGTAGTGGCAAGCCAAGAACTTACTAAGGATAATTTCGATCAAGTAGTTCAAGAAAACAATATTGTTATAGTCGATTTTTGGGCTGAATGGTGTGGACCTTGTAAATCATTTGCGCCAGTATTTGAAGCCATGTCAGAGAAGTATTCTGATATCGTATTCGCTAAAGTTAATTCTGAGAACGAACAGGAACTTGCTTCGAATTTTCAAATTCGCTCCATACCCAACCTAGTGCTTTTTAGAGAACAAGTCATTATTTATAAAGAAACTGGAGCTCTAACAGAATCAAAACTAACAACGTTAATTGAAGGCGCAATTTCATTAAATATGGATCAAATTAGACAACGTCTAAATGATCAAGATCAAGCTGAGGGAACGTAGTTTAAATCAAACCATAAAAAGGCTGAACATCTACCATTTCTCCAGCTTTAACTCCCGCATTTTCAACATTGAGCATAATAAAGCAATCGGCTTGGCTTAACGTCGTCATTAAGTGTGAGCCTTGTCCTCCGGTGCTATCGACTTCAAGTTCACCGAGATCGTTACGGCGTAGTTTACCGCGCTGGAATTCGGCTCGACCTGGCGCTTTTTTGAGATCGCAAAGGCATTTCGCCTTAAATTGCACAGGATGAAATGAATCGGCCCCCATAATTCGATAAAGTGCTGCGAGAGCAAATTGATAAAAGGTGGCAAAGACTGAAACGGGATTACCCGGCAAACCAAAAAAAGTACATTGTTTAATAGTGCCAATCGCTAAAGGTTTGCCAGGTTTCATGGCCACACGCCAAAAGTGAATTTCACCAATTTCATCGAGAACTTGTTTAACAAAATCAGCATCGCCTACCGAAACACCGCCGGATGTAATAATAACATCGCAACTCTCGGCAGCATTATTTAGGGTCGATTTAATAATGTCTTTATCGTCGGGAATAACGCCTAAGTCTAGAATTTTTACTTGCAGTCGCGATAACATGCCGTCAAGTAAATAACGATTACTATCGTAAATTTGTCCGGGTTCTAAGGTTTCGCTAATACTTTTAAGTTCATCGCCGGTTGAGAAAAATCCGATTTTGACTTTACGGTAAACGCTGATTTCGCTTTGGCCAACGGCAGCCAGCAAGCCTAGATCCGCAGGTTTGAGAAGCTTACCAGCAGCAAGCACGCTATCACCTGTTTTTAGATCTTCGCCGCGATAGCGAACATTTTCACCAGCGCAATGACAATTATCAAAAACTATTTTATCACCGCCGCGTTTAACTTGTTCTTGCATAACAACGGCATCACAACCCTTCGGCATCATGGCACCGGTCATAATTCGGATGCACTGACTAGGTTCGATTTCGGCACCTTGGTAGGGCGCACCTGCAAAGGATTGGCCGATTAGTGTAAGCGTAATTTTTTCATTTTTATTCTCGGAATTCAAGCATTGGCTAGAAATTGCGTACCCATCCATAGCTGAGTTATCGAATCCTGGAATATCCAGGCTGGAGCTAATTGGGTCAGCCAATACACGGCTTAATGCGCTTTTAAGCGGCACCATTTCTGTATCTGTAACAGGGCTTACTAAATCGATAATTTTTTGCTGAGCTTGTGTTATTGAAAGTAGCTTAGATTGGGGTTGGTCGCAGTTAATAACAGGTGGTTGCATCATAATACTCGTATGACTTAGGATAACAGAATACCTATTATAACGATTTGTTGGAAGGCTGTCACATAGTAGTATCCAATCAGCCTATT
>QIKQ01000108.1 GCA_003233075.1 Gammaproteobacteria bacterium | reverse complement strand
AATAATAGGACACCCAAACATATTCCAAAATCCGAAAAGAACGTAGCTATTTGTTTGGCTGTCCTTTAAATATTAAATCCTACCCGACAAGAAATTAGCTATTTGTTTGGCTGTCCTTTAAATCTTTGTTAACTATTTGTATGGCTGCCCTTTAAATTGGCCTTTTAAATTGTTCTACAGTGACTTGATTTTGCGCGAGCAAAGTCCAAGGCAATGTCTAAACGTCCAGTTAAGCGATTTGTTATACTCATTTGTACTCAAATTCCCCATTTGATATATTTATTGTAATTATCATACTGGGCTTATTGGGCTCATCTTTTCTTATCACTTTAAGTTCCCAAGAGTCTATTTCCGTTTCTATCGCATCTGACTCATTCTCAAGGGCATCTATTGTAGATTTATCTTCATCTACTAAGTCATATAACAATTCATCTGACAATTCACGTATTGCTGCTAATCTTTCGAATTTAGGTTTGTATTTGGAAAACGCATCAAACTCATCAAATTTTCCGTAAACCCATGGAAAATCACTACCCTGGAAAATTAACGAGCCAAGCACAGAATCAGATTTGTCTGATAGCCACACCATTGGCATACTCGCTTCTTTTCGTAACTTTAAAATTTCTTCTTTAGTTGGCATAGTAAATATAATGTTATAGCGGGGACAAAAATGAGGTGATATATCACGCCACTTGTGGGGCAATCTATCCCGACAAACGGATAAGTCCCATATTTTCGCATGTAATCAAAATATAATTGTATAGCTGCCTAACACTACCACAGCGGATTCTGTATTGTTAGATAAAAATTGGATAGTATTTTATTCATACTAAGTAATGATCATGCTCTGTTTTAGTTTAATGTTCTTTTTGGGAGATTGCTTCAAATGTTTGCACCCTTTGCAAATAGGAAATCATTTCCCCGGCTCTAAAGAACCGGGCTACGTTTTTTGGGGAGATTGCTTCAGCAGTTTTATTACTTTTGTTGAGGAGATAGTGTCGAAAGCTAGCGCTTTCTCACTACGACGATTGAATTTTGGAGATCGCTTCGCAACAAAGATTGAGTTTTGGAGATCACTTCGTTAGCTTTGCCTGCTTTGGACGCTTGGGCGGATTGCTTCAGCTTCATTTTCAACTTCGCAACGACGATTGAATTTTAAATATCACTTCACATGCTGAACTTGTACGGGACGTCTGGGCGATTTGCCAAAGTGTTTGTATCATTTTGCAATTGATAAATAATTTCCCCGGCTCTAAAGAGCCGGGCTACGTTTTCTTTTTGGGAGATTGCTTCAGTTGCATTCGCAACTTCGCAACGACAGGATGCGTAACGATTTCGCAATGACTAGCTAAGCGACTTGAATTGGAATAGCGTGACGACTGTGAGTGATTTTGTTCTCTTGATCGACATAAACTAACGTGGGTTTGAATTTCGCGACCTCTTCTTCATCGAGGCTGGCATAGGCACAAATTATTAAACGATCGCCTTTGCTAGCGAGACGAGCGGCTGCGCCATTAACAGAAATAATGCCACTGCGTTCCTTGGCTTGGATTGCGTAGGTCGTAAAACGTTCGCCATTGTTTAGGTTATAAATCTGCAATTGCTCGTATTCTTCAATACCAGCCACTTTCAAAAGCTCACTGTCAATCGCGCAACTACCCTCATACTCTAGTTCAGAGTGAGTGACATGCACCTTGTGCAATTTGGCTTTTAAAAATGTTCTCTGCATTGCTTAATCTCATTAATAAGACGTTAAATTCAACCCTAATTATAACAAAAGAACTCGCTGTCGGCACAATATTTAACGTTTTTGGCTATTAATAGATGAATATAGGTATAAATACGATCATTTCAATGGTAAATCCCTTTACCATTTTACTTTTATTAGTTGGATATTCAATTTCAGATAGGATTACAGGGTGATAATTTGATCAGGCATATTGCCGGATAGAGCTTGATAAAGGTTTGGAAAACAACCAATCGGGATGCCATCGATTAGTTTATCTTCTAAATTTCTTTCAATGCAGCACTGGTCACAGCCCATGAGGAGTATATTTTTTTCCTTTGCGACCTTGGCTAAGCGCTCTCCGATTGGATCGCCCTTAACCAATACATAATTATTATCTTCGAAAAAAAACATACCGGCGACATCAACTCCGTGCCGATCTTCCTCAAGTTGAGGTAATATCATTTTTCCTAATTTGTACGATACCGTGTGACCTTGGGTGGAAAAAATGTAAGCGACTTTCATTATAATCCTTATCTAATTTACCTTGAATTTATAGCCTCTAATGAGAACTATTCGAGTATGCGTACCACCCTAAAACCAAGATTTCTTCTGCGTTTTTCTTTGGATTCAGAACGACGTGCTGAGGTCCTAATATCTTTAGGAATACTATCAAAACCACCACCCTTGATGACTCGTTCACCACAAGAACCTGCGCCTCGAGTACCACCACTGCTCGGTGCTCGCTTGTGAGATCCATTCCAGCAATCATCCGTCCATTCCCAGACGTTGCCATGCACATCTTGTAGCCCCTTAGCATTTGCAGCAAAGGAACCCACTTTGATAGTTTTGCCTCGATTCACGCCTTTGGCGCAATCACGATAACTGTATTCGCCATCGTAATTTGCCTTGGTAGGAGAAATACATTTGCCAGTCGCAAATGCGGATGCACTGCCGGCCTTGGCAGCGTATTCCCACTGTGCTTCCGACGGTAATTTGTATTTCTTTTTAGTGCGCTTGGATAACCACTGCGTAAAGGCATTAGCATCATTCCAAGAAACATTGATCACTGGCCGCGTTCTTCTGCCCCAGCCGGAATCACTTGGTCGTGG
>QIKQ01000121.1 GCA_003233075.1 Gammaproteobacteria bacterium | reverse complement strand
CTAATAAATCATCGCGTGTCGATCGATAAGCCGCGAGATGCCCGCCTGAATCCAACGCCGCTAAGATCGCTTGATACATTGACGATAGCTCACAGGGAGGGACACGATCAAGCATTGACCGGATATGATTATCACTGGCAATGCGATCAAGACCAAACACCGCGCTGGCATTATTGCACCCTTTCGCTGACTGCAAGGTCCGTTGGAATTCTAAAAAAGAGGCGCTTTGCATAAAAAAAACACAGAAGGCACTCAGGCCCACCTCTTCCATGGTGTACTGAATGTTGTCACCAAAACGTGAGTCCGGAAATTGAGCGGCAATCGATCTAAAGTAGGCGGTTAATTGATCGAGTGTTTGACGTTTAAGCACAGGTTGAAAAGGATAGCTCATGGCATTAGCATTATTAGAGTGTTGGGTTATGTGATGCCCTAATATACCATGAAAAAATAGCGCCTCTTGTTCTAGTTAGTAATAATTATCAGTCGTATTTAGAACTGCTGCGTAAAATGAGTCCACGTCAATTAGCGGCATCAACCGTGATACACAACTACTTTATTACGCGACCCAATGGAACAACGGCAGCAGAACGGTTCTTTGAGCAACCGCCTGATATTCTGTTCGAATGGTTGTTAGCGAAAACAGATTGCCCCCCCTTACCGGCACAGAAAAGATCGGCACCGAGGGAATTACGTCTTGTGGCTTAAATTTTAAGCGTGGCCAGCACGATGAATAAGGCCAAAAAACATAAAAACCAGATTTTAAAAAATCAACGAATCAAATTACCCAACATTGACGCGATCTTGGGGATACAGTTCGAGAATTTCGTCCTAAACAATCGAATTTTATTGAAATCATTATTACACATTGAAGACCAGGTGGTTTATGATAATCCTTATTTCCAGCGTCCCACGCAACAAAAAAAAGGTTGTCAAATCGATTATTTGATTCAAACCCGATTCAACAATTTGTATGTTTGTGAAATAAAATTCTCTAAACAAATTATTGAAAAATCGGTCATCCATGAACTAATGCAAAAAATCAATGCACTGACGTTACCCCGAGAATTTTCGGATGGTGTCAGTGATGAAGTGTATGATGCTAACTATTTTAGTGAAATTATCGACTTTGGCCAGTTATTGAATTTTCAAGTGATATGAAAATTGATCATTGATGAAAAACCTAAGAAAAGACCCGACTGGATGACCGAAGAATATTATCTTGCGGTGCCAAAAACGCTGACGGTTCGAGAGCTGAGCGTGGGTAAAAAGGCTTTGATATCGGCATCCGGTTACGACTAACGTTAGCTGTCCAACCAATTTTTGTATCTGAATTCAAGTTTCTGGATAAATAGCCGTAATTACATTATACTTACTTCAGTTATTAATTTTATTGGATAAGGTATGGCTCATTTAGTGAAAATTGGTAATTCTCAAGGAATTCGAATCCCTAAACCATTAGTAGAGCAAGCGCACTTAGAGGGTAGGGATCTTAAATTACAACTTGTTAAAGGTGGTTTGCTTATTTCGCCTCAAAACTGTGTCAGGAGTGGTTGGAAAGAAGCAATTGAGTTGTCTTTAGCTTCAAATGATGTTGAGCCTCTTGATAGTGGTTGGTTAGACTTTCCTCATGACCCAGATGACGAGTTGGAGTGGTAATGGTTGTAGTAAAGAGGTTTGATATTTGGCTTGTAGACCTGAATCCCACTAAAGGGAAAGAAATCAATAAAACGCGACCTTGTGTTGTCATATCGCCAAATGAGATGTCAGCACTTTCTACTATTTTGGCGGCACCTATGACAACAAAGGGGTTTGAGTTTCCGGGTCGTGTTAAATGCAAATTCAAGGGTAAATTTGGACTTATACTATTGGATCAAATACGCGCCATAGATAAATCTAGGTTAGTAAAAAAACTCGGCAAAGTAAGTGAAAAAGTTCAAATTGAGTTGTGTTCAAATTTACAAGAGATGTTTGCATTATAGACAGCTAGGAATGAGCACGGAATAACGTCCCGTTTTAAGTGATTGGATTAATGATATAGTTCCACTGCCCTAGTTTTTTATCCGTTTTGATATTGGCCTATTCATAAAAATCGCTAGCGACTGATTTAAATGCTTGACATCACGGTACTCCTTGATCCGTATTAAATATCTTAGGCTTGCTGTGGAGGCGCAAAGCCCGTTGCAATGCACTCACGCAAAATATCATCCTCCAGAGAGTTGGACACTTCCCAGGACAGCACCAGAGGGCTAATCAGTAGGGTGCATTCCATGCACCCTACTGCACATATAGCTTTTTAGATAATAGGATACAATTTATACGTCCGTCACCAAGCCATCTTCGTCCGTTTTTCAATCACAAAAGCTCGAAATAGAACGACTATTCCTGCACTTTTTCTCAATCAAAACGAACACCAACAGTAGGCGCTTTAGGCGAATACAGACTAAACCTGGGTGCCAAACCAGGAAGTTATTACGTGCCCATTCCATAGCCAATGTAGTTAGTATTCTTTGACCTGGATATTTATCCATTTCACATTTGTTTGTTGTTGTAATTTCCACGTCCGATGGAGCGTAGCGTTAAAGGTATTTCTTTAATTCTCCTAGAAGCTCTGCGTCACACTTGTTACATTTGGTAAATTTAATATCTACTATTCCTCTATATTTTTTTTGTTGTAATTGTTTATCTTCCCGAGCCTCTTCCCACATGTAAAAAGTATATGCAGAAAAATTCTCCTTATTAGGATCATTAGCCTCCAAAATAAGGTGGTGTCTATTATTGACTGCTTGCCGAAATTATATTATTATTTAGCGAGTTACCCTGATTTTCTGGAGAATCCCTCATGTGCCATCC
>QIKQ01000044.1 GCA_003233075.1 Gammaproteobacteria bacterium | reverse complement strand
AAGCTGGTTTGAGGGCTATTTTTCACTGATTTATTCGTATCATCCCTGATACTCACCCCTTCGGGGCTGACGTGAAAATACTTTCCAGAAGAATTTTTGAGGCGAATATAGGTATATTTAACAAAAATTAGGGGGAAAACTGGCCAAATCCAGTGATTTCGCACGACTGCATGGACGCAGTTAGTTAGGGCAATGCAGGAGCAATTGCCGAGTAGGATTCCTGTTCTGTGACTGTACACTAATTAGAGCAAGGTATGGAACAGTTGTTGAGGAACCTACAACAAAGTTAACGTCATTGCGAGGAAACGACCGTGGCAATCTCCGCTTGATAAAAAAGCATCTCGACAGAATCATGAGATTGCCGCAGCCTGCACTCAACTTGATTGGGTGTCGCTGCGCTCCTCGCAATGACGTTCAGTTTATTTAAACTCAAAAAGAACTGTCATGCGAGGGGGTACGACCGCGGCAATCGGTAGATTTCAAAATAGTTGTCGCCTGATTTAAAATTATGCCGCTTACCTATGCCAGTCCTTACCTATGTCCATTTGAATGACCTTTTTCTTTTATGAACATACTGGCGATACGCTTTCGATTTTCGCCCTGTCTAGTCTATTTGGAGTGCTTAACTTGAGCTTATGTTATTTACTATTGCTCAGCAACAAACCGCCTACCATCACCAAGTGGTCTACCTCGCTTTTTCTCTTCAATAAATTGACCGCTGTGCAAATAGCTGGCAACCCATTGGTTAATTAGTTACTCGGCAGATAAACAGTTCTCGTGTGACTGCTGATCTGTTGTTACAGCGTTTGTACATCCTGATAGCGACTCGCCTGAGCTCTTTTCTGGCCTCTGGCGTAAGTGTCCTTAAAGCTGTTTTTTCCATCTGTTTATTATAATAGAATAGACGTGTATTATCTGGCTGGGTTAATAAATAGTGCCTGACCGAGAAAGAATAATCTACTGCGGAAAAGCTGGATTTTGTCAAAATTCTCCATTATTATAGCGAGCTATTCTCCTTGAATAATGAAAAATTTTGCTCAAAACCAGACTTTCCCTCGTTACGATTACTTTCTCGGTCAAGCACTAAATAGAATTTCTGTATTTCTATCTGCAAATGTTTTAATCATGCGCCAATAGCAATGCAGTACGTTTTGTCAAACGACACTATATTTTAATTTGTCTCATTTAACGGCCGTTTGTTGATGGTTTTGTTGCTTTCCAAAACATTTTATGCGCATATTTCATAGTAAAAAACAGCTCAATGTAGACCTTCATCCCATCCGACCTTAGTTATGAATATACCTCTTAAAATAAGCAATTATTCAAAGCCATTTGTAAATAACATATCATCGTTTAATGTTTCGGCTGTTCCTGTTATGATTGTATCGGTTGATAAAACTGCATTGATGATAGGTGCATCTGGCGCACCATTATCGACAATTAACCCCGTTGAAAAATTTGTTGTTAGTATTGCCATTAATTGATACTGTAATAGTATTGTCTGTTCTATCTAGCTCGTTTTCACCGACTGTTTCAGTACAATCTACTAAACCATCAAAGTCTGCAGGGTTTGGTGAAAAAATCATACCTGCAACATCCATAAGGGCTCCCCACTGCACTCCTGTCAGACTAAGTGATGCCATCACTCCACTCTTGCTGGGTTTGGCAATAAAAACGCTACTGCTGGAGGTGAAGTATCTATTTGTAAATTTATTCCAGGTGTGGGTATAGAAGGCAAAGATTTATCACCATTTTTTGATTCGGTTCACATGGAAGTGGGTAAGTATCATGGATGATGCGCATAATTAATTACACTCTAATTCGCGTTTCACTATCGGGATTTGGGTAAAGTAAGTTAAACATTGTCACAGTTTAAAACAAATTGACAACTCCTGTGTACATTCGTTTATTATGTGCCAAAAATTAGGCATTTGTATACCGTGTAAACTCATATACGGCTCTATGTCTTCTGATCGAGATCCTTTATGTTAAAAGATATAAAAATTACTAGAAAATTTCCATTAATCATGATTGTTTTCGCCTTGATTTCAGCCATAGCAACCAGTGCAATTGTCTTTATCAATACTAAAGACAGCATGATAAAAGAGGCCCAAGATAAGCTAACTGCGTTGTTGGAATCACGAAAGTCGTCCTTACAACAGTATTTTAACACAATCAGACATGACGTACAGTTCCATGCACAGAGTCCATTAGTTATCAATGCTTTACAACATTTTTCTGATGCATGGAAAGTGTTGCCAAAAGATAAAAGACACTATTTACAAGACAGTTATATTAATAAAAACCCATTTCCAATTGGAAAAAAAGGCGCTTTTTTAAATGCAGATGATGGCAGTGATTATAGCCACACACATCGCCAATATCACCCTGTGTTCAGTAATATGATTGAGGCAAGGTCTTTTCATGATTTGTTTTTGTTAGACCCTCAGGGAAACCTCGTTTATACAGTTAACAAGGAACAAAATTTTGCTACCAATATTCTCACGGGCAATTTGAAAGATACACAATTAGCACAGATATTTAAAAACATCAATAACCACCCTCAAACAGCTACAATGCATTACACAGATTTTATACAATACAAAACGCCAGTCAGTTTCATTGGTATTTCTGTATTCGATTCAGAACATCAATATCTTGGAGTACTCATATTTCAGTTGCCTATTGAGCCACTTAATAAAATCATGCAGGTAACAGCAGGGATGGGAGACAGTGGCGAGACATATTTGGTTGGTCGCGATCAATTAATGCGCAGTGATTCGCGATTTTTAAAAGATCATAGCGTTCTAACAACCAAAGTTGATACCTATTCAGTGCAAGCCGCTTTAGCTGGCAACTCAGGTATTGGTATTATTAATGATTACCGTAATATTCCGGTATTTTCAGCTTATACCACAATAGATTTTTTGCAAACACGCTGGGCAATGATCGTTGAAGTAGACAAATCTGAGGTATTGCAACCTATCTATAGCATAAGTAATTTTTTAATGATTAGTGGCCTGTTAATTACCATAGCAATTTCTTTATTCGGGTATTTGCTGGCCAGTGATATTGCCCGCCCTATAGCTGTTATGACAACTATTATTAAGCGCCTTTCTAAAAATGATTTGGATGTAAATATATCTGTTGATGATCGCAAAGATGAAGTAGGAGAGATGGCCAATGCGATGGTGACACTTAAACAAAATGCCATTGAGCAAGCATTATTAAAGAAACAACTTGAATACATGACAGAACATGATATTTTAACTGGAATAAATACTAGGGGATACGCATTAGAACAACTGGATAATTTAATAAAACAAGCGGGTCAAACTGCCAGTAAATTGGTATTAATGTTTATAGATATTGATAATTTTAAACAAATAAATGATATTCACGGACACCATATCGGTGATGATATATTGTGTAGAGTAGCAAACGAACTAAAAATGTGTATACGAGAAGGTGATGTTCTTGCTCGAATTGGAGGAGATGAATTTATTATTATTTTACCTAATATCAAACAAATAGATCACAGTCGTCATATTGCCAATAAAATTATCAAAGCGGTTCACTCGTCATTACCTAATCTAGATGGCTCAAATAAATTGACTTTAAGTATTGGCTTGTCTATATATCCAGACGATGCGACAAGTGCGCCATCTTTATTGAAAAGTGCTGATAGTGCAATGTATACCGTAAAAAGAGAAGGCAAAAATAACTTTGGTTATTGGGTTCAAACTACCTAATTAGTGCCTGACCGAGAAAGAATAATTTACTGCGGAAAAGCTGGATTTTCAAATAGCGAGCTATTCTCCTTGAATAATGAAAATTTTTGCTCAAAACCAGACTTTCCCTCGTTACGATTACTTTCTCGGTCAAGCACTAATTAGTAACCCGGCAGCATAATACCTTGCATTCAGGGCTTCAAGAAACTTTCATATCACCAACAAGTAGCTTCCTTAATGAGGGAACAAAAAAGTCACCTCAATACTGGTGGGGTGACTTTAATGTTTAACTGGTATCAATCTTGCTGTAGAATGACTATAGCGGTGTATTGATGCCTTGTGAGCAGAACAGACACATATGGGCTGAATATAATGTATTATCTAGCAGAGTTAATATTAGACTGCCGGGTTAATAACTTAAGCTTCGCGACCTTTGGTGCTCAAGTAAATGTCTTTTTCTGATGCGGATTTCATCAGGCGTTACTTCAACCAATTCGTCATCCTCTATGAATTCCATAGATTGTTCCAGGGTCATGGTTATGGGTGTAACCAGGTTAATCGCATCATCTTTACCAGATGCACGTACATTGGTTAATTGTTTGCCTTTCAGTGGGTTAACCGTTAAGTCATTGTCACGTGAGTGAATACCCACTATTTGACCTTCATAAACATCAACATTCGCATTGAGTAACATGCGACCACGTTCTTGCAAGTTCCACAAAGCAAAAGCCAGTGCTTTACCGGTACCATTTGAAATCAAAACGCCATTTTTACGGGT
>QIKQ01000215.1 GCA_003233075.1 Gammaproteobacteria bacterium | reverse complement strand
GTAAAAATTCGATAAGTATCTGCTACATAACTTCCTGAACTGGTCATAATGGTGTCATTAATAGCCCCAGCGCCAGTATTTTGAATATCCGCTGCACCAGCAACAGGCAAGGCCGCGGCGATCCGAGCGGGATCAGTAATCGCTAAGCTCAATCCACTTACTGCATTCGAGGTTGGTTGAATTCGCCAGCTATCACCAGCGGCGGCGACCGACGCAATTGTCACCGTAAAACCATCGACGGCAGTACTTGTATACGGATATGAGCCAGCGCTCAAAGTGGTTACCGTATTGTCAGATAATCGAGTTAAAGAATAATTATTACCGCCTTCATTTCTTAATAAATAGTCACTCGTAGAAAGGGCATTAACGTCTGTTATTTGCGAACTCACTGTCCCTAAACCAGAAGAACTGTTTAAATTTGAATCGTTCACAGTAACACCAAAATTGGCACTATTAACGGCAGAAAAAAAGTTACCACCAAGAGAGCCGTTTAGATCCATTCCCAATTGATGCTGAACATTAAAAGTACTAGCCATTCCCAATGCGATACGGCCTAATGCATTTCTCGACGGAACCAACACATCATCTCCAAAACTAATTGCCGCGCCTATTACGCCGCCCGATAATTGCTGAGTCAGATTAACATTTGTGTTTCCATTTGACGCAAACACCTCTAGCTTATTTGGATCAAACTGATTAATTCCAGTGGTAATTGTTTGCGAGTCAAATCCAACCACCAGGGCTTGACCAGTGCCAATAAAAACATTCACACTGCCATCACCCTGATCCAAAGTATCGACAGTAACGAATTCTGCCAGTTGAGTAATAAGCAACTGACGTTTATCCAATAGATCGTTAATTGGCTGGGTTGTCGCATTGCCTTGCGCTGTGGCAATTTTCTGATTTAAATCTGCAATATTCTGTGCGATGTTGTTTATTTCGGCCGCACTAGTGGATATGGTTGAATTGACATTTTTTTGTAAGCCATCAAATCGGCGATTAAAATAATCAAAACGATCGACTAATGCTTGAGCATCACCTAACAATAATTGTCTAGCGGGAATAGATGCCGGATCATCAGCAACGTTTTGCACCGAACTGAAAAAATTCTGAATTCCTGGACTCATTCCAGCATCGGGATCTGCGACTAAGTTGTCAAGTTGACTTGATAAATTATAAAGTTCGTTTAATTGGTACATAGTCGATGTATTCGACACGAGCTGAGAATCAATAAACTGATCAAATTGTCTTTTTATAGATGCAACATCGACCCCTGTTCCCAAATAACCGACGCCGGCAAACCTAGGTGTACGAGTTTCTAAAGTAACTTTTTGTCGACTATATCCTTCAGTATTGACATTGCTAATATTTTGACTTGTTGTCGAGAGCATACTTTGAAATGCTCGCAAACCGGAAATACTTATGTCAAACATGTCTGCCATAATAGTCTCTACACCTGATTAGCTTAGCAAATCCTTTAATACATCAATAAATTTTGGACTGTTTATGAGTCTCATAATTTTTCGCCCGTAATCGGGGTCTGTCGCATATCCCGAATCCTGTAATGCTTTAGCAAAGCCATCAACATCAGTGCCGCTCTCAATCACTTTTTCATATCTTGGCGAGTTTTGCATTAATTTAGCGTAGTCATCAAGTGATTCTTGAACTGATGGGTATGCCTTAAACTCTTGCCTTAAATTTATTGATTGGCCCTTTCTAAATTCCTGTGTTAGCGCACTCAAAGAATTCCCATTCCAAGAAGCTGTCGCTTTTATACCAAATAAATTGTTACTACTATTGCCATTTTTATCTTTAGCAATATGCTTTCCCCAGCCAGTTTCTAATATAGTCTGTGCAAGTATTCCAATAGGATTGACACCCATCTTCTTGCCAATCGATTTAACTTGATTCCAAATACTTTTGACGAATTCTTGCGGAGATTGTTGAATAGCATTGCTTTCTAATAGTGTTTTTAGCATAGGATTAGCATTAAGAGACTTTAAAGAATTTAAGCCAACTTGTTCTCTATTTACAATATTAGGTTGCAGCGTAAGACCTGCTGACTTTAAATCTAGATCTTTTAGTATATCTAAAGTAGACCTGTTTTCATTTGCAATACCCAATCCGTTTGGCTTAACCATTGGTAGATCATTATTGTTTGACCCCAAACCTTTAAATCCCTGCATTTGTTTTACGATAATATCGGCAAGCCCTAAGCCACCGCTTTCTGACATTTTGATACCCAATTGCTTGTCATAGAGATCGGTATACATTTTACTTTGATTATTATCAAATAAACCACCCTCAATGCTTGCATCACGCATTGATTTTAAAACCATCTGCATAAACAAAGCTTCAAATTGTTTCGCAACTTGAACCAAAGCACCATCAGCGTTATTACGCGCTTGACGTTTCAAATCAGCCAAACCCTGCATATCTGTATAAACTTGAGAGCTTTTAGCTGCATTTTGAGCATCGATCAACATAATATTACAATCCGTCCAATTTAATATTTAATAATCATATAATTAATAGTTCAGCTTGAAGTGCACCCGCTTGCTTAAGCGCCTCTAAAATTGCAATTAAATCACCAGGTGCAGCTCCGACTTTGTTAACGGCACGCACAATGTCATTAAGCTTTACACCTGGATTAAATAGGAACATCCTTGTATTAGACTGTTTAACCTCAATTTCCGTATTGGGTACCACAGTTGTCGTCCCTGTTGATAAAGCAGCTGGTTGGCTAACAACCGGCTTCTCTGAAATAGTGACTGTTAAACTTCCATGAGTCACTGCTGCAGGCATTACCCGAACATGCGAACCAATTACGATGGTGCCTGTTCGTGAATTCACTATTATTTTAGCCGCTCCTTCAGCGGGTCTAATTTGAATATTTTCTAAAAACGA
>QIKQ01000177.1 GCA_003233075.1 Gammaproteobacteria bacterium | reverse complement strand
TAGAGCCGAGCACAGTCTGTTTCACACAAAACCTTATTTTCACATTTCGATTTGCTTAGGAGATTTTGACCACGACGGTCTTACGACCAGAACCAGCGCAGCTGGTGCAGTAAGTACTTGATGAAACGCCGAAGGCGGTTCTGAAGTGAGTCGCGTAGGCCATGGATGGCTGAGAGCGACTTTTTAGAAAGACCATCCATGGTCTTCTAAAAAACGCTTGCCGTCCGGGCAAGCGTTCACATCAAGGCTATGAATGGCACTGCTATCCCACAGTTTGGATTAAACAGGAATACCTGACCTTAAGATTATACCTGTAAGTCTGAAAAGAACATTGAAATAACAGGGGTTAGGGTTAGGTCACATCCTACTAGCGTTGCCCATCAGTAGCTTACCCTTGGTCGAGAGATGAATTTGAGACGTCTGCCATGAGACTAGAAAATTTTAAATCCGAAACAGAATGATAATTGTTTATTATAATTTTGAAGGGTCTGTAGCCCGGCTCTTCACGACTGCAGGGATGCAGGAGGTAGAGCAACGCAGGAGCAGTTGCCGAGAGCCGGGGTGGACTCAAACAGTGACTCCGTGGTGTATACAGCGGCATAAATAATGATGGCTGAGTTTATAAGACGAGTTAGTGCTTTGTTTGAACCCAATTCCACCCCGGCTTTTGACCACGATGGTCTTATGTCGCGGAGCACACGGATGTGCAAGAGCGACCTGAAGAGCCGGGCTACAGCAGATCTTGAGTATCGTCCTTCCTATACTGAGTACGCAGTTAACTGTGGGACAGAAGTGCCATGGATGGCCTTTTGCGTGCCCTACGCTAAACGAAATGCTCAGCGGTTTTGAATGTTCCTCAGAGTAAACGCCGAAGAAAATCGCCCAAACAGATTGAGGCCATGGGGGTAAAAAAATAGTGGAACTTCCGATTACATCGGTCTTTATTCTAAAAAGACGGCCTTTAGGCCGAAGTTCTATTCTTCCTACCACCACCCATTTCAATCCACAACTTGATGTTGAATTTTTAGTTGTGACGCGACATTTAAAACCGCCGACTTTTTAGCTTAGCGCAGGGTGAGCTGGGATTAATGAAAGTGACTAAATGTCACTTTCATCCAGCGACCGCACGCTACCATGGGCCGCTCACGCACATCCATGTGCCGCGGCAAAGGACATCCTATCCAAAATGACCTTTCGTGCGAATCCACTGAGCAAAGCGAAAAAAGAGGATCGAGGTTTTTTATGAGACGGCAAAACTAAAAATTCTACATCAAGAGTGATGGATCGAAATAAATACATATCCAATAATTTTGTTTGCGAAGCAAACTAAAACCAAGCCAATAGTTGCCATTGTGGTGTTCCGCAAATGGCAGAAACGTTCGATTTAATTTGTCGCACTCCATTGCCAATTCAAAAGCATAAAGTCGCCTACAAGACTAGTTTATTATTAATATCACATTGGTCGCTGCGCCAATTTGTTAAAGGCGCGAATAGTTAGATTAATTCGTGGCTCTACTAATTTTACTGTTTTGATAATTTCATGCTTAAAGTGTAATTGCGTTTCACCACCCATAATAAGTAAGTCGCCATTTCCTAAGCTAATATCCCACTTTTTCGCAGGTTTATTATTGGACTTTTTGCTGCGAATACGAAATATTCGGCTGCCGCCGAAACTAATACTGTATATAGAAGCTAAACTAATTAATTCCTTCTCATCGTCTGCATGGGCGCCCATTGAATGCTTACCTGTTTCATACCAATTGAGCAATATACCGTTGTATTCTAAATTAGGCTCTAAACGATTAACATAAGCAAGTGCCCGAAGAAGTGTCTGGTTTTCAATTGGATAGCCAATCATGGTTTTACCGCTATAACTGTAGGCAAGCTTGTCAGCATAAAAGCGCTGATATCTTGGAATTTTATGCTTTTTCCCGAATAAAATAATCCGGTCTTGCTCTTTTGGCTTCATTTGCCAGAGAGCACTAAATTCAATTGCCGATAGCTGCACAATATTGGGAATCAAACGCAACCAGCTATTAGATCCTATATCTAAAAACGTGTTTATCTCAAAATTGAAAAAACTTAACTGCTTAGTTTCATTTACTGTTTTCATCAGCGCCCTACTTTCTGCGCAATCAATAAAGCCTGGTCTGCTAATGCTTCATTTTCCTTTAAACTAGTATTTGGCTCAGCGTAATATAATACTTTAAGCGGCTTAGTTAACAGCAACAATTCCTTTGAGTTTAATCGATAATTTGGATTACGCGGACCCTTGCTATTTGGACCTGCCACAACAAAAGTTTGATAGAAAAGCACTCCATTTAGTTTTAAAGCAGCAATCAATTCTGGAAAAAGCGGCCGATGTAAGAAAAAACTTACAACGATGACATCAAAACTATTTTCTTCTGGTGGTCGCAAACACACATCACGTACTTGGCTACTTAAATTAATCTGTCGCTTTAACGCTACTTTCTCTAATCGACTGATCGCCACATCTGAGCTATCCCAAGCCGATGTAATCAGTCCCGCTTCTGCAAGAAACAAGGCATTCGCACCTAGGCCACAAGCAAGATCTAAGGCTTTGCCTTGTTGCGGTAGAAAACTAGCGTGATTTTTTAATACGATTGAGGGAGTGAGTTCTTTAGCAACGCTTGAATCATTACGAAGGTAACGTTCATTCCATTTATCTTGTTTATTCAATTTCTGCTACCTTATTTCTAGTACTAGCTTTGCGTTGTCATAAGGAGACTGCTTCGCCACTTCGTGGCTCTCAACGACGATCTCACAAACTCGCTGCGCGAGTGTTCGCTCTGCCGCCTTGCCCATCAATGGATGCCTAAGTTATTCATCCCTAAGTTATTCATCTTAGCGCACGTCCATTAACGCCGCCAAAACACCGGCGACATAAGTACAAGCAAAGTGAAGA
>QIKQ01000104.1 GCA_003233075.1 Gammaproteobacteria bacterium | reverse complement strand
TCGACAATACGTTAAGCCACAAGAGAACAAAACCTATTACTATCGCTAATCCAAATAGAATTTCCATTCTTTATATTATCTCAAATTGAGTTCTAACATATTGTATCCACCTAAGTGGAGTAAGTACTGCACCACTATGGTGTACATTGATTTAAAGTATTCCTCTAGTTTAACTGCTTAAACCCCTCTCTATCAAGAGCATATAAACTGATACTGTGTGTAAAAGGACACATTGGTGTGCTTAATTACACCTTATTAGGGAAACCTTATATGGACAGGGAAAAAATCATTCAACAGTTTCGCGCTGCCATTCGTGTGCGACATTACGCCATTCGCACAGAACAAACTTACCTTTCGTGGATTAAACGTTATCTACATTATTGCGGACCTAACAATCCAGCTGAAGTAAACCCAAAAGCCATTGGCGATTTTTTATCTTTACTCGCAACTAAATATAATGTTTCTGCTTCTACTCAAAATGTTGCCTTAAATGCAATTCTGTTTTTGTATACCAAGGTATTTAAAATTGATCTGCCCGATATTTCAGCTCATATCATTAGAGCAAAGGTATCAAAACGTATACCTGTTGTTTTTACAGTAGAAGAGGTTCAATCAATATTAGATCAGCTCGATGGCAATAACTTTTTAATGGCATCCCTACTTTACGGATCTGGCCTTCGACTCATGGAATGCCTACGTTTGCGCGTTAAAGACTTAGACTTCGATCGGCTTGCTTTGGTCATTCGGGAAGCTAAAGGCAATAAAGACCGGATTACGATTCTACCTTCAACATTAGTGGAGCTACTGCAAGCTCATCTTGTTCAGGTCAAAGCTTGGCATCAACGTGATTTAGAGTTGGGCTTTGGTGAAGTCTATTTGCCATTTGCACTTGAGCGAAAGTACCCGCGAGCTAATCGCGAGTGGTCTTGGCAGTTTGTTTTTCCATCTTATAAACGTTCCATCGATCCACGATCTGGCAAAGAACGGCGACATCATGTACATGAAAAAAACCTACAAAGAGCGATTAAGAAAGCAATTGTGAGAGCGAATATACACAAACACGCCAGCACACATACTTTACGACATTCCTTTGCTACTCATTTACTGGAGGCAGGTTATGATATTCGTACTATTCAGGATTTATTGGGACACAAAGATATACGCACTACGCAAATCTACACGCATATTCTAAAGCGGGGTGGCCATGCAGTCATTAGTCCTCTAAATAAAATTACTCGGATGGTGAAAAAGTCAAAATAATTTTAAAATATATTTCCGGTACACAGCGTTTTCCAAACGCCTCCTACCGGCTACATTAATTAATCATTGAATTTTGGAGATTGCTTCATCATGTTCTTAGAACATGATTCGCAATGACCATAAGTTATGAAACCAATCGACGCCAATACGATGTACGCCAATAATACAAAACGGTGGAGTCTAGGGGATAGGAATTTTTATAATCGATTCCGGAGGTAGGGTATTCGATGTTATCTTTTGCTTGATCGATCGGCCTCCAAGTTTTCTCTCTGGGTTCTTCGTTTAATGGTTTACGAGATTCCATGACATATCGTCGTTCGGCCGCGCCGTATTTATGGAAATTGACCTGACCGTCGATTAACGAGACATGATTAGATGAGCCCGGCATTTCAACAAATCGTAATTGCGATAAATCGTCTTCCCAGCCGCAGATAGGACAAAGTTCATGGTAACCAGGCGGATTGCGATTCACCAAGTAACCGCAACATGCACAGGGATACCTTTTCAGTATTTCGTTAAACATCAAGCGAACATCCAATTTTCTCTCTATAAGATAAGAGTAAAACCATATTTCTTATATGTAAAGCAAGAATTGCATAGTTTCTGCCAATTTCACTTGTTTCATGCTAAATTTAACTTAGTGTAGATACCTGACCCCCACATAGCATCAGGTGTTAAATCTTCATCTATTTATAATATTGAACCTGATGTTATATGCGAGGCAGACAGCTACGCAAGTCCAGAACCTAACCTTCTTCGTAAATTTTTTCAGCAAACATTATCCACACAAACCGACCATCGCCTATATTTACTTTTTGCGAGCGCCCAGTAATTTTAAGTTTAATGCTCATAACAACGGCTAAGTTAACTGGTTTTTTTCGGACAGATGCGCAACGATACCAAACATCAATTTCAACGCCATCATCTAAACGCAAATAACAGCGACCGCCCTTTAAGAAATAAATTTTATTTCGAATGCTAATCACCCGTCCCCTCAACACAACTAATCGTGAACCTAATTTTTTAATTTGAGTACTAAATTCTGCGTTAGACAAATATTTTTCTGAATAATGCGCTTGATCGTACGCGACATAACCACCAATTATAATTACGATTATGGCAACAAACCGGAACAATTCTTTCATAAAGATAAACCTTGAAGTTCGAAAGTTGATGTGTGCTATTTAAAGTGCAAGAAGGGTGCCCCTGAAATTGCCAAGCTTTGGCTGCTTAGTTTCCTATATTGAATTAGGAGATAGTGTCGAACTCGCGCCTCACTGCTGTCCCATAGTTTGTGATAATGTATCATTTAGCTCAAAATTTAATGATTAAATCGATTGATTCGTGATTTGGGACATGAAACTAGCACGAAGCATACACGCGTTAAAAAATAAACGAATTAGAAAAATTATTTAATATACGACGAGAAAAATCTCAAAGAAATTGGTCCTTGCGAGGTGTGATCACCGATCACACCGAAGCAATCTCCTTAATTCAATGACTTAGATTAGGAGATTGTGTCATCTGCTGATGCAGTCTCGCAACGACGAACAAGGTTGAATGCGACCCGATCGCTCGATAACTGCCCCACTTAACTTCACCTAGCCCGCATTTCTCACAGCCCATCTGCTACGACGGCCCAATCGCACACTCTGACTGGATTTCACTCGGTCGAAAGGCTCGACATAGTG
>QIKQ01000272.1 GCA_003233075.1 Gammaproteobacteria bacterium | reverse complement strand
GATAACTTACCATGAACTAATCATCAATATGATACTTGACCCCTTTTTTCCATAATACCCCGCTTCGCGTAGCGAAGTCGAGCGCAGCGAGATAGCTTGCTGCGGGGTTGTTTATTCATGCTTACACCCTGACCTTCTGTCGCCACATCTTCTTCCTGTCCGGGTTGGGCGATTCAGTTTTGACTAAATTTGACTTTCAAAATAGTCACTGCCAAACACCTGGAACTCATTGGTTGTCACTCGCATTTCATCACATAATAATCAATCGAGTCTGACTCCATTGATTTATGTATCGGAAGTAGAAATGTTTTTTAGAATTTAAAATTATTGTACTTCATTAGCAGTCAGATCCTGCAAACAATTAAAGATATTGTCTTGTTTAATCTCTCTTAATATTTTTTTAAATTTTTTTACGAATGAAGTATTTTTTTCGTTATCAAGATATTTTGTTATTGCGTATAGCTCAAGGCTTCGATAGCCCCATTCCCTATCAACAAATCGATAGCGAAACGTTTCTGAGGTTAATACATCTCCGGTATCATCATTTTTTCTATCAACCGATTTAAAAAAATTATGATAATGCCAGGGTGAAACTCCGACAAACGGTTCAAATACTACACGACTGTTGATTTCGTGTGATGGATCGACAACAATTGAGTCACTGTAGAGATCACCTGATAAACTTTTTGGATAGGGTTCGATATAGACAACCCGATCAATTCCGGCTGAAATAATATGGCGTGCACAAAGATGACATGGAAATGTTGTGGTGTACAGCGTTGCATTTTTTACAGATACACCGCGTAATGCTGCTTCTGTTAATGCCGCCATTTCCGCATGTACAGAGCGACCAAATTCAAGAATATTACGTACTAGAGTACCACTCATGATTTTTGCAATTTTTTTCTGCTCTTCTTCATTTTTCAAGTTTTTTTTAAACTTACCCATCATCTCTTTATTCTCATCGTTCTCCAAATAATTGATATACCGAGTAAGTATGTCTTGCAAGGCTTCGTTTTTAATCGTAGTGCCGCTGTCATAACCAAGTTGAAAATCACGATGATCAGATGAGCCAGGCCAATATAATCCGCCACCATATTTAGGTACATCATTGCACCCAGTCGTAATTAATTCACCCGATTTGGAGACGATTGAAACGCCCACCTGGCGCGATAAATCGGAGGAACGAACAGATGATGTAACAGCCATTGCCATGCCACATTCATCAATAGTTGGCGTATGGTAAGGATAACCAAGTAACGTATCGACATATCGACCAATACTTTTTTTAGCAGTTCGACGATGATCTGTTTCTATAAAAAGATCGGCCAATGGAAATGTTTTACGGATTTTTTGTCCGAATTTATCTTGACTTTCCTCACCCTGTTCTTTGGCATCTTGAGCGATCAATTCTTCTGCTTTATTACGATATTTTTCTGTCGTAGATTCACCGGTACACCCGGCGAATAACTTGGCATAATTACGGATGCGCTTTTCACGTAGTGTGTATACAGATATTACTGAGAGTGCATCTCCGTATACGAGTTTAAGCGTTTTCAATTCTTCAGGGTGTTTTAAAGAATCAAATATGTAGGCGATTTTTTTTCTCTTTTCTTTGGGCGTGGGCTTATTTTTTTTGCGATGATTAATGACCTTCGCCATTGCTAAAAGTGCTAAAGCATCGCCTCGTTTCATTTTAGTTCTGCAATCTGTTCCGGCTTCCATTAAACCTTTAATTCTTTCGAACTGACTATTGTAGCTGGACTGATATCCCTTTAATTTTAGTTTATTTAGTTGTTTCAATAATTTACTTAGTTTAATGACTTCTATTTCATACTTTGAATCTTTCAGTTTGTTCTCTAAAATACTCAGAACCATTTCCTTATCACTTCCGCCTGGTACCACGAGTGCAAAAAATAATTCGGTAGGTTTTGATTTTTTAGATGACATAGTTCTATTCGCTTTTGCCCTAATTTACTGATTAAATTTGACCCAGCTTGCCGCCACTATAATAGAGCTTGGGTTTCAGCCGATGACCTTTCATGCCTGCCTTATTGATCGTGCCACTACGCCGTTTTGTAATGCTGGCCTTGGGCGCGTTGAAGAGCTCGATAAATTTGAAAATAAACTCACCCGAGTCGAAAGATGATTTGATTAATTCTGCAACGCTGATCTCATACTTATTCCTTGCGCTGTTATAAACACGTTGTCAGTTGTGTTCTTAGGTTTTAGAAATAGCGGCAAAGACAGCAGAGACTTAACTGAACAAAATAAAAGATTACGCAAATGGGTCTTAATTGTTGTATAAATATTCGCGCTATACTGTCGTATGAGACAAACAGAAGAATGAAGTAAGAAAGGCTATGAGTAGGACGAAGATCTGAATTTTGTTGGGTTATCGCTGTTGTATTGGTTTTGAATCAGGGCCATGGATTAACTACATACAATTTTCTCTTTGGCAGAGTAGTATGTGTTATTAATGGCTACATAAGTACCCGAAACAATCTTCGATATTGGCATAAGAAGCAGGTCGCCGATAGAATAATAACTATACGTTTCTTTCACTAAATCTATTACCTTTAAAGTCTTTCGATCAATAGAAATTTCACATTTTGCAACATACGTTTTATCTGTTACAGGAATGACAGCGACACATCCCGTGCCAAATAATAAGCAAAAGAGTAAAAGATATTTTTTCATTTGTTTGGCGTAATATTCCATCATCCGGTTTCTCTATACCCGTAGCGATTGGAATTCAGGTGTCAGAGTGCGTTCCTATTTATTTCATGGTGAGCCATCGCTCTATTGTGAGGAATTTTAACACAACGCTATGGAATAGAAGAGGGCGTGCTATAACATTTGAATCTCAATCGCGTACGGGTATATGCTTAACATAGCTAATTTCTTCTCTCAAAATCGTTTGCTTGTTAAACCCTGATGTAACGTGTAAGCT
>QIKQ01000160.1 GCA_003233075.1 Gammaproteobacteria bacterium | reverse complement strand
GACTTCACAAACATATTTGCAGTATTCTTAAAGGTACCATTCTGACCTTATAATTGCCTGTCTAAGCTAAATAAACTAATATAGTTTGAGAACTTTTTGATATGATTCATACCCTTGTGTAGGTTCGACCCCACACTGGTCACACTGCGTTTATGTAAAACAAGCGATAAAGTTGTATCATAGAGCGGCTGAACAACAGCACGAGCCGTCTCTATATAAACTAGCTCAAAATAAAAGTAAAGCCGCTAAAATGCTCCTCAAAGCAGCACTGAAAGGTCATGACGATTCACAATTTTATTTAGGTACGATGTACCGCAAAGGCGATGGCTTAAAACAAGATAAAGCAGAGGCATTAAGATGGTATCGATCAGCTGCGAATGACGGTCATAAAATTGCTCAGTTCAATCTTGGCATCATGTATTATTCCGGTGACGGTATTCCTCAAAATAAACCCCAAGCGTTGATATGGTTAAAAAAGTCAGCCAACCAAGGATACGCGAAAGCCGAAAAACTGCTTAAGCAAATCGGACAAACAAACCGAAATTAGTAAATATAGAGGGATGCTGATAATTTTATAAAATTATCGAGATCATTGCGGACACCCTGAAATCTAAAGCCCTATCACGGGCCGAGTGCAGTCGTATTTCACGTTAATTTTCAGGGCCTCCCAAGTTAAATCCTATCACTATCCCCATGTATTTAAATATTTGCAAAGCGGGAGACTAATACTCGGCTAATTTTAATGCCAGAAATAGCTCTTTAGACTAAACTGTCAGTCTACGAGGTATTTTCTTATTTTAATCTATAAATACAATGCTTTACTTTCTTTTTCTGACCCCAATCATATTTAAAATACTTGCATTACTGTCTATATTTGCATATAACTGGGGTATGGCTTCCCTTAACCACTATCTCGATGAGTTACTTTCCGGTGGCCAGGCGTACTTTTCTCGACAAGAAGCATTGAAAGCCCTTGATCTGAGCGGGGAGGCGTTTATCGCCGCCGCTGCTAGATTAGCCAAGAAATATCGGCTGGTGTCTCCCCGCCGCGGTTTTTACTTAATCTTGCGTCCAGAAGATAGGGTAACCGGAGCGCCTGACCCGATTCGCTGGATTGATCCTCTGATGAAAAATCAAGGTCTAGATTATCGAATTTCCTTGTTGCGGGCGGCTGCCTTTCATGGCGCTTCTCATCAAGCAGCCATGGTTTTTCAGGTGATAGCCCCGAGGCAACTACACGCTATTGATATTGGTCGCCACCGGCTTCAGTTTATTTATCAGAGTCGAGTGTCTTTTGCGAAAACTAATTTACCTGAGTTACATTCGCGAATTAAAAGCGAGGCTGGTTTCGCCAAGGTAGCCGGTGTAGAGCTAACCCTCTTAGATTGTGCCCGTTATTTTCACAAGGCTGCCGGTATTAATGGTGTAGCCCAGATTGTAAAGGATATTGGCGCAAAAGCTGATCCACATAAACTGGCGAAAGCTGCCATAGCCTATGAAAATTCTACCATACGCCGGCTTGGCTATTTACTAGATTATGCCGACCATGCACGCCAGGCCATAGTATTGGAACCGTTCGCCAGGAAGGCTAAGTCAATGAAACTTCTAAACCCTTCCTTTAAATCGATCACTAAATCATTGGTTGAAATGAGCGAAAAAGATGCAAAGTGGATGCTCGTAATCAATGAACCTGTGGAGATCGACCTTTGATTCCAGCGGCATATATTCAAGAGTGGAGTCAAAAGGTGCGTTGGCCAGACTCGAGGTTAGTTGAGCAAGACTTAATTATCTCGCGCGCGTTGTGTGACTTATTTAATTCGCCGGCATTGGTAGGAAAGATTGCTTTTCGTGGTGGTACTGCTATAAATAAGTTGCTTTTCAGCCAACCCTTACGCTACTCAGAAGATATCGATCTTGTGCAACTTCAATCAGAGTCTATCGGCTCTACAATTGATACTATACGCGACGCTCTTTCATGGTTGGGCCAGTGTAACCGGAAGCAAGCTGGACACTCAATGCATCTGGTGTATAAGTTCGCGCCTGAAGCCGCTCCAGATACCAACCTTAAATTGAAGGTAGAGATCAATACTCGCGAGCATAATAATCTGTATGGTATTAAACAATATCCGTTTGAGATTGAGAGCCGTTGGTACCAATCGAAAACTGAAATAGCATCTTTTGAGCCAGAGGAATTATTTGCGACAAAGTTTCGTGCATTGTTGCAAAGGCGTAAAAACCGCGATTTGTTTGATTTGCATGAAGGGCTCAAGCAACTTTCAATGGATCACGATAAGCTTATTGCCTGTTTCGAATATTACTTATCACCCGAAGGCAAGCCGATCTCGCGCGCTATCGCAGAGAGACGAATGCTGGAGAAGTTGGGAGGGAGCCTGACCGAAGAGATTGCTCCGCTATTGCCTGCTGGAATTCGATTCAACGATAACGATGCTTTGGATGCTTTCAATAATATTTGGACAGAATTAGTTGTAAGGATCAAGGGCGCCCCATGGAAACGTAGCGTTCAAATAATAGATGAACTCCGTAACGGCAAGATGTCGAATTTGCTTCGCTAGTGTGTTGTCGCAATAAAATGAAGATCATTGGGTGCACCCTGAAATCTAAAGCCCCATCACGGGCCGAGTGTACTTTAGCTCGATTTTTAATTGAGTATAGTCATAATCGGTAGTTAGAGATTATGTTAATAATGTCTGCTCCCGGCAAAATCGGACCCTCAAAATTATAACTCACATTTCCACTTTAGGGTGAAACCAGGCGTCCCACACTATTAATAATAACTATATGTTTTGGATGCCTGCAATGAACCGCGAATCGGGTCGAACCTACATAACATATTGTAATATCGTTATTTTAGTTAAGTATCGGTAGCCAAATCAAGCTTACAGCTATGTTTTTTGGGTCAAAATAGTACCTTTAAGAAAAGTGATGCACAAAGA
>QIKQ01000136.1 GCA_003233075.1 Gammaproteobacteria bacterium | reverse complement strand
GGTATTTTAGCCTAATAGATTTCGCTCCGCGCGAAGTGAATTCGCACGGGCGACCGAAGGGGGATAATTCCATTCTCCCCCTTTGGAAACCTCCAATGGGTGGTGCCCGCAGCAAGCTGCGGGGTAAGCTGAATATAACCTAGCCCACCGCAAGTTCCGGGGCAATGCCATTAACTTAAGGATTCTTCATTTTTTTGTAGCCCATAAGTAGTCGCCGTAGGCGACGAAATACGGGAAACCTCAACTCTTTCCCGCAGTACGCGTTCTTCCAACGCTTCGTGCGGGCTACAAATATTTCATAACAAAGCTTAAGTTAATGGCATTTGGCTACGGGGTAAGCTAAATCGAAATAAACATCTTAATTTAATCCTTCAGCCAAGACATATTAACATTCGTCGTAATTGAACAATTCTATTACCTCATAATGCTATTTTGAAACCACAATACACAGCAAATTACATATTGAACCCATCTAATATTTCACCTATATTAACGTCTGCACGTATATTAATAATACTATTAGGAGTTATATCATGAACAGAAGGAAATTTTTGGGGTTATCTATTGCCGGTTCGGCACTCGGACTTAGCGGACTTTCAGCTATCGCTAGCACACCCGCAGTCGCAAATGTCGCGAGCGGTACACTCTATTCAAAAGAAAATCCCGGACGTTGGGCTAAAAAGATAGACGGACACATGCCTAACATTAAAGTTACGAAAGCAAAAGATGCCATAGAAGTGACTGTAACCACAGCTCACGCCATGAATGGCTACGAACATTATATTGTTAAACATATTATTTATGATGAAAAATTTAATGTCCTCGCCGAAAAAATGTTTGACCCAAAGAAAGACAAAACGCCGGTTTCTAGTCATAAACTAAAAAATGTTAAAGGCAAAATCTACGTAACTTCTGTTTGCAATAAGCACGACACTTGGATTGCGAACACCATAGTCTAAACAAAACATTACGCGAACCCACCTAAACTATAACTAGGTGGGCCAACGTATGCTCTTCTTAATTTAAGATCAAGTTCAATTCCACTTTCAATTCCAATTAATGCTCATACCTAATACCTATTCAGCTTTTGTTCAGCCTGGTTTTGCTAAAGTAACTTCCATGATCTGTTAACACAGAACTCTACTGGACAAATAATGAGTTATTTAAAACTTGCAGGCCGATAAATATAATTCCCTCCAATTATATTTATCTACTTAGCTAAACGGTTCAAACTGCTATGGTTTTATAGCGGGGCGGGAGAAATCAGCGATAGACTTTATGCTTATTGCTGATTTTTTATTGAAAATCATTATCCTAGAGAGCCTCTGATTAATCAGACTACTTTAATGCAATCATTTAATTTAATATCAAGCACATCACGCGCGCTTGATTGATTACTTGATATTTCAACTAATCCATTCGAATTTTCATACCAAAAACTATCCCCACTATTTACGTCAGAATAAATTCTTACGTTACGTAACTTGTATTTGTTAAAAAGTAAAACTGTGTCTTTATTTAAGGCGCTTGACCTAACGCCGCTAATCGCATTACCATAATGATCAAAATAAATTATTTCGAATAAATCATCAGGCCATTGTCTGTATTGATCAGCTACATTATCAACATGATGTACTTCGAATGATTCTGACTTTGCGATCTTAATCGCGAGCGGTGCTATCCAATCACGACCATGAAATGTATTCGATAAACTATTTGGCTGCCATTCCACTATTTGATAACTGCTAATACCTGCATGTCGCATTAGTATAGCAAGCAAACCATTGTTCGGCCCGATAAACCAACGATTTTCTATCTGGCAAATAATCATCTGTCTATTACTGCCAACACCAGGATCAACAATGCATAAAAATATAGCTTCTTCTGGAAATGAGCGGAAATACGCGGAAACAAGGTAAGACGCATTTTTAACATTAAAGGCTGGAAGCTTTGAAAATAAATCGAGTATCGGAATTTGCGGAGCTTGATCCAATAACACAGACTTAACTTGTCCTATGTAAGGATCATTTAAATCAAAATCAGTCACAAGTACAAATTGTTTCATTATTGTCAAGACTCTTCTAATTAGAAAAAATAATTCCTCACAAAAAAACCATATTAGTTTTCTCGCACACGCAACCAGCCGGATGCAATACGAGGTGTTTCAATAAAATAACTATTATTTTTTTTGAGAAGGGGAAATGATACTCGAGGTTTAGCGAATATATTTTGTTGGATCATTACTACTGAATCTTCATTCACTTCAACAACAATGCCGACGTGGCCGTATTGTGAATCTCGAAACACCAAAATATCATCACGTTTTGGTTTCTCATGGCTGCCATTACTAAACTGAACTAAGCCACGTTTCACATTGAAGCCACCATCGACTAATTCCGTATCGAAGAAATCTCGCGCATGACCCCAGCCAAACGGCATCTCATGATTTATGGCGTCTTTATAAAAACGTTTAATGAATTCAACACACTGCCATTTTTGACCGTAATAGTATCCATCTGACGCATAGTGCTTGCCTTGACCTGCAAAAAAGAAAAAACCATTCTCATAAGTCGCAACACCTTTATAACTATCAGTAACTGAACCTATTTGTGCATCATCCCAAATTATCATTGTTTTTCGCAAGTCATTCTAACTAATACATATATAAGATGCTTAAGATGAGATGTCAATAATAAATGCTGGTGATAATGAAATAGCTAATTATGCAACAATAGATCAGTGGAAATGGATTAAATCTCTTAGCTATACTCTATAAGCTATTCAAAATTCCATTTTTTACTAAGATCTTCGTCACACACGGCGCAAACATACCAGTCTTCTTTAACTATATTGATCGAATCACATTTGGTACACTTGCGAAAAACAAACTCCGTGGTAAAATTTTTGACTTGATTCAATTCTGCTTTTTTAAGCGCCTTGGCCACATACTTCCACGACT
>QIKQ01000361.1 GCA_003233075.1 Gammaproteobacteria bacterium | reverse complement strand
AGAAATTATCTAAACAGTAATTTTATATTTTATATTATATCGGGCCTAGTATTTTCTATGATATATGTTTATTTAGAATGGGTTATGGGCGAGTACCCTGGTATCAATGGCAGTTATTCAATTAACAATTCGAATTCAAGCTTAATTGCTCTGGCAATATGGTGGGGGTTTAGTATGCATCACTATTATTTAGACTCAAAAATATGGCGTCCTTCAAAATCAGAAAAACTCAGAAAAAATATCAACATGTTGAGTAATTCAATTTAATAACGTAAAACATAACGTTTGTATAAGGACTTTGCTTTTCTACGTTGCGAGTCACTTAATAACTCTGATAGTTTATTAGCGTTAACTAAAAAACTTTTATTTTCTCTTGCAGCTAAGCTAATCCAGACATAAGCATATACCGTATTTCTTGGAATTTGACCTGCTAAACCTTTTTGATAAAATACGCCCAACAAATACTGTGCATCGGCAACGCCTTGCTTTGCGGCTTGTTTTATCCATTTTGACGACAAGGCATAATTTTTACTTATTTCTTTACCATAATAGTAAAGACTACCCAAGCGCATTTGCGCTTCTGGGTATCCACGCGTAGCAGCCTTAGTGATATATTTTAGTGCCTTTGATAAATTTTTTGGCACACCCTTGCCTTTGCGATAAAGCTCACCTAATTCGTATATTGAGCTTAGCACACCTTTTCGCGCAGCTTTAGAATACCACTTTGCTGCTAATTTTAAGCTCTTATTAACACCTAAGCCCTTTTGATACAGTTCCGCTAGATTATTTTGCGCATAGGCGTAACCTTGCTCAGCCGCCAGTTCATACCAATGGGCAGCTTGAGAAAAATCTTTTTTAATGCCATAACCCTTATCAAATAAAAAAGCCAAATGATATTGGGCGGGAGCATAACCTTCTCTTGCTGATTTTTGAAATTCCTGAAATGCTAATTTAAAATGGCCATTTCGAAACGCTTGCTCGCCTTGCTCAAACCCAGCGAAACTTAGATTAGCGAAGCCACTCAGAAATATCATTATAATGCTTAACTTCACTAACAATGTATAAACTCTGTGTAACATAATAAATGGGAAAAAAACCCTACTCCAAGACAATTTACTTCTGCTATTTTATCGCTATGCACATTACTTCTACAAGCGCTATATTTGAATAATAGGCACACGCCTCGCATAATCGCCTTCAACCCACTAGTCTCCGTGCTTTTTTAGATGATCGTGATAACTTGCCCGAATTTGATTTCCCTCAAGGGCTGGGAAACACAAGGTAGAGCTTTGCTCTAGCAGTTGCCGACGAGTGCAGGGATGCACGAGGTAGAGCTTTGCTGTAGCAGTTGCCGAGAATCCCTAATTATTTATGAAGTATGCGTCTAAGCGTTGGCTTTTTAAGGACATTTAATTTGATCTTTACATAGTTCACTGCTAAATTCGAAATAAGGCGAATACAATTAGTACGATAATGGCTTAAGTTGACTTTCATCAAATGCTGACTGAGCTTATATCAATAGAATAAACCTTATCATCGTAACAAAAAAGGTGAGTCACTATGTCGACAAATAAGCCAGAAGATAATCCCGAAAACTATTCCAGCGTGCCTTTAATCGGTACCTTGGTGGACAAGCTAACCCCTAAGCTGGGCTCGATTTTAAATGATAAATACTACAATACGCTTAACCACTTTTTGGTTAAGCTAGCCCATTATTTATTGCTTGCCACCGCTATTAGTATTCTTATTTTTTCGATTGTCTGTAGCGTCCAACGTGGTGGACCTGAATACGTTCTATTAGGCCTTGGTTATCTATTTTTGTTACCAACCTTACTCTATATTTCGAATAAATTTATTCAATCCAATTTATTACTATTAAAGTCCACACCAAGCTATATTTCTGGCAATTTGTTACCTAATGTGGTGAGCATACTATCTCTGGTTATCGGAGTCGTTTTGGCGGCCTACTATCTTAATCGGGCCATCGATCTAGATCAATACTTGGATTATTGTATATCTGTTTTCATACTTTTAGTTGCTTGGTCAGTCTCTATTTATGCGCGCAATATTAAGTTACTTTATATATCAGTTAATCCTGCAGCGAGCGCAGGAGGCGAAGCATTAGGTATATTGTCTTTGTTTATCAGAATAAGCTATCGCATTGTACCACTGCTATTTAGTTTAATGGTCATTTACGGAGTCATGGAAATTTTTATTGATTTGTATATGAAATTACCGTCCCCTATTATTGATGAAGTTGCACAAGAGATTATGAAACCTTCTGCGATGTTACTTTTGTTTACCGCCATTCCAATTATAGCTTATCTTGTTTTCTCCTTATCTTATTTAGTGATTGATTTATTACGTACTATCCTTAGTTTACGTAAAGACCAAGCTGAATAATTTAAAAGAAATTTTTCAGTAAACATAAAAAGGCGCCTTTCTGTTACCCATAAAGGCGCCCTTATTTATTGTGAAAAAACTAACTATTTATAGTCGTACATATCATCCCAATCATCATTTAATTTCTTCAAAGTATCATCTAAGCTTTTAACTTTAAGAGTTCCATCTGGATTTTCAATCAATAAATCAAGATTTTTTAATTTACGCAATCCATCACTTACTTCAAAATCAATGGATACGCCATAAGATTCTCTGATATGTTTTTCGATTTCTTGGTCCAATGAAAGCGCATTGAAGTCTTTATTCGGATAAGCGAACAAGAAAAAATAAGCCAATATAGCTTCTTTAGTATCTTCGCTTTCAGCCATGTCAACTACTTGCGATATCGCACCCATATTATTATTTAGGTTATAAAAATATAGATTTTTTGCGAGGGTAGCCATATATTTAGTTCGATGTGAAAATACATTCGAAATTTGTCGCCAAATAATTGCCAGTAAACCGATTATCGCACCAAAGACTAATGGAATAGAAAGAGCCGCACCCCCCGTTAATT
>QIKQ01000143.1 GCA_003233075.1 Gammaproteobacteria bacterium | reverse complement strand
GGTCTCACCTTCTCCGTGGCCTACGCGATATAAGACCATCGTGGTCAAAACGATCACACCGAAGCAATCTCCTTAATTCAATAACTTAGGTTAGGAGATTGCGTCATCTGCTTAGGCAGTCTCGCAACGACGGGGAGCTTCGAATGCGATATTATCGGTCACTTATTTTGTTTAGTGAATGCGACCATTAAGCATCGTGATAAAAAAATTAACGGGACAGCAGTGCTAATGTATGAGAAAAAAGATGAGTTATGGATGTTACAAGCACTTAAGCTTGCCAAGCAAGCTAGCGATATTGATGAAATACCCGTAGGCGCATTGATTGTTAAGGACGAAAAGCTTATTGGTCAAGGCTATAATCAACCCATACTGACTCACGATCCAACTGCCCATGCCGAATTAATTGCTATACGTAATGCCGCAACAAATCAAAAAAATTACCGTCTTCTTAACAGCACGATGTACGTCACACTAGAACCCTGTTGTATGTGTGTCGGTGCTTTGATTCATGCTCGAATTAAGCGGCTAGTTTTTGCGGCTCATGATTTTAAGACCGGGGCGGTAGAAAGCAGTATACGGCTGATATCCGCTGATTTTCATAATCATAAAATCGAAGTATTGGGCGGCCTGCTTGAAGACCAAGCCAGCGAATTGTTATCTAGTTTCTTTAAGCAACTACGGACGAGAAAATCTCTTAAATAGCTCGATCCTGTAATTCAATGGAATTAACTCTGGCTTTTTAGAGCGTGCTAACTAGGAGTCTATATAAGCCTAACGTTATTACTTACACATCTATTATTGTTGATATTATATCACTGCTGTCCCGCTAACTTTTTTATCTCGATGTTTAATAGTCGCATTCACTAAACAAAATAAGCGACCGATAATTTCGCATTCAACCTTCCCGTCGTTATATTAAATAACTTTGCTCATTCGTCTATTTTTTAACGAGTGTATGCTTCGTGCTAGTTCCATGTCTCAAATCACCAATCAATCAATTTATTCATTAGAATTAGAGTTAAATGATACATTATCACAAACTGTGGGACGACAGTGGGCTAGCGCTTAATTTTCACCTGTTTTTTTATCTGCTGACGAGTTTTTCGCTTAACGTCGCTTAGACTTTGTTTGAATTCTTCATCGTAACGCACTAATAAATCATAGAAGCGACGTATATTTCGCACATAGATTACTGGCTCATAACCTCGAGCGTAACCGTAACGAGTTTTCATATACCATTTTTTCTTAGTAAGCAGTGGCAGGTTTTGTCTAACATCAATCCATTTGTAGGGGTCACCGCCACGTTCACGGGTAATGAGTTGTGCATCTTGGAGGTGTCCAATACCGACATTGTAGGCAGCAAGGGCAAACCAAGTTCTATCTGGGTCCGAGACTTGAATTGATATTCTGTCTTTTACGAATCGAAAATAACGCGAGCCACCCGTAATACTTTGCGTCGGATCTAGGCGGTTACGTATGCGCATGTGACGAGCGGTTCCGAGTGTTAACATCATTATGCCACGAACGCCAGTGGGTGATTTTGCGTTGGGATCCCAATGTGATTCTTGATAACCAATCGCTGCTAATAAGCGCCAGTCCAAATTTTTCTTTTTGGCTTCTCGTTTAAAAACACGTTTATATTTTTGTAAGCGTACTTTTATGTGTTTTTTGATTGTCGTTATACGCCAATAATTGAATTGATCTTCAACATGACCATAATATCGCTCTCTCACTTGTTCAAGTTCACCGCGATCTTGTAATTTTCTAAAAAACTTAATTGCGGCATGATAGAGACTATTGTCGGTATTTTTCGGGAACGCCCAGGCCAACTTTTGAGTAATTACTTTTTTATTTTTGTCGCGTTTATTCAGTTCAAATCCAACCCGCAGTTCAGGGTAGTAGCGCTGCATTACAGCGACTTCATTTGAGTCGGCTATGGTATATTCAATTTTCTTTCGCCATACCATGTCCATTATTTCTTCAGTTTCTTTTTCGCGAGTTTCTTGCCATTGTAGTTTCGAGTAGCGCTTCTTGAGTTGCCGTAATCGGTCTGCATGGGCACTGCCCGACATGACTTTGATTTTTGAATTAAGAATATGTTCGATTTTAGTCGGTCTGCGTGTACCAAGACGATAGACTACTTGGTGAGTAATATTTTGATAGACCGGTCCGTATTTCACATATTTTTTGCTTTTTTCTGTAATAACCAATCCTGCAGCTGCAATGTGGGCTTTGCCTTTTACCAATAAGGGTAAAATTTCTTCGTATTTTTCTGGGACAATAAATTGCAAACTGACACCCAAATACCGAGCAAATCGTCGAGTAAGCTCGTACTCGAGACCTTTTTCACCATGAGGACCTTTGTAGTAAGTCGTCGGACTATTGCGAGTAACAACTATTAATTTACCATCCTGTTTAATGCGTTCGAGTATGGAGTCTCCTCGATCGGTGCAGGATACAGAGCTAGCGCCAATAAAGAGCACGATTACTAAGTATTTAAGTGACTGTCTGACTTGTGTGATCATATAAGTATAATAGCGGATACAATGTTAAAAAAATTAGCTCGAATTCAAATAAATACGATTTCCCAAATAATCAGAAAACTAATTTGACAATGCGGTGACTAAATTGATCCCCACAATCGAATTAAAGTACGAATAATATTTAAGCTCTAATATATCACTTTTGTGTGCTCAAAATGAGTCAGGTATAATAATTTATTATGATTTGTATGATTATTTAGCATATTTAAATTTAAAGGCGAACTAACTGGCCTATATTTGCCAATCGAGCATAATTTAAGCATATCAAAACTTGTTTGCAATATTTCAACATTTTTATTCTGGGCTCTCGCATGTGCTTTCTAAGTTCTTGGTATTTACTCTAGCCCGCTTTTCTCACAGCACTTCGTAGCGAGACGGATTATCAGAACTCGCGCAGCGAGTTAAGTGTATCCTTAATGAAGCCCGAAG
>QIKQ01000345.1 GCA_003233075.1 Gammaproteobacteria bacterium | reverse complement strand
ATACCGTGATTACAGGAAAAGGAACCTCATTGGCAGTTCAAAATCTCATAAACTTTTGGGAATAGGGCTTTTATTCTCCCTATATAGCATGGCTTTTTATAGATTTATATCTGGCGGTCTACGCGACCTGTTTGTTTTTCAAGAAAATGAAGAATGGTATCCCAAAATTATATTATCTAAAGTTATATGCCCAAATGACATTGACTCACTAGATGAAGAGTTTCTGATATATCGGGGTTGTGCTAAATCTGAATATGAATTAGGGCAGTTTGGGCAATCGTGGACGACGAACAAAGATATTGCCTTGAATTTCGCATTTGTTCATTATGATTCACAAGACTGGTATGATACAAATAATCGTGTAGTTGTTAAGTCAAGGTACGAGAAATGTAATACTTTGTATTCCGATCAAACAGAGTATGGCGAATATGAAATAGTAGTGAAACCGGGAATGCCTACTAACGTAGAAATTACCAAATAACAGGCGCTTCCGTCGACGTAAAAACTGCGCAGTTGAGTTTATCGTTTGCGTATGTCTGTTTTCATCTTCATTGCGGTCTCTTGTTTTAATCGCAATTGAAAATTTGTAATCCCCAAAGCAGCCATTCAAATAAATCAGGCGAGGGGCTGGAATTGATTATACTGGGACATTTGAGAATCAAATTGTAATTTCAGTATGATACTTTATTACTATAACTTTGATCGTTATTAGAGCAAATGCATTTTTCAGTATGATACTTTATTAATTTCAGTGTAATTTTAGCGACGAAAGTATGCGGGTTTCAAGAGGTTTCAGTATGATACTTTATTACTCTCCAACAGGTGTTGTTGACGAATAAATAAGTTTGCAACTGACTAAAATTCATACATATATTTAATGCACTAATTGAGATAACACGTGAAGGGTAATGCGCTGCCTACAATAAACCCCCGTATTCTTCCATTTTCTGCATGAAATTCTATAGCAAAGGTTGGTCCAGGATACCCTGTGCCCCATTGCCTTGAGGTTATACAATATCCTCTTCTTTTTAATTTTATAGCTTTTTTAATTTCTGGATAAACCCTTTCATTCATGAAAGCCTTTGACAATTGTTTTATTATGAGATATTTAGATGACGAATTATCTCCTGCGTATCCATCAATAATGTATTTATAGATATTGCCCTTAATGTCGTTGTAAAAATATTTTTCGCTGCTTGCATCAATCATGTAGTAGATAGATCCTTTATTTATATAATGCATTTTTGGCCCAGAATATATTCCATGATTGATTTTTACGACCTTATCGTACAATTTACTGTAATCGCGTTTTTCTGGATCCATCTCATAGAATTTTTTTACTTTTTTGGTTACTTTAGGTTTGGGTTTACTTAGAAATATTTTGTTATAGGTATTTTTCTTTATCGTACCATCTTCATTTAATTGGTTGCAGGGTATATTACTGTAACTCTGGCTTCCATCTTTTTTAATACATACGCGCATACCAGCATATAGGTTAACGACATTAAAAAAGAGAAACGCTAGTATGATGTAATGAATAATATTCATAAGATGCAGTATGTTGATTATAGTAAGAGCAATACAAAAAACGCGCCATAATAAGACAAATAATGAAGGTAGTAGCAAACTTAATTGTCCTAAATATCAGGTCTACTCCCGAGTTTTGTGGATTCAGTTGCAAACTTATTTATTCGCCGACAGGTGTTGTGGGAGAGCAATAAAGTATCATATTGAAAAGTTTATCTTAGTCTTTTTATTTCCATAGGTACCTGACCCTATAGCTAAAGTCACCAAGCTTGTCAGATATACAAGTAAATCTCGCGCCCGCATCTCCAGGTACACAAAGACGTTCTGCTAAAGCAGTGTGTGATGCCGGCCACATCGTTAAGAAAGCAACTGCAAATTTTCCACTAGCGTGTCCAAATACTTCGAGTTTTTATGACCAAAGTGTACCAAGAGGTACCGCAAACAGATGGTCACCAAATGAGTTCGTGTGATCTCCATCGTAAAGCAGTAGGCCCATTTTGAAGCGGTTTCCTGTGATTGCTTGAAAGCGCTTTAGGCCGGTAAAATTCTTATCTCTCAATGTAGCTGAGGCCTTAACTTCTATAGCAAAACAATCACCTAATGCATTTTCTATAATCAAGTCGACTTCCACCTTATCTTTATCCCTATAATAAAAAAAATTCAAGGGCTCATCAATCCAATTCGCCTGCTTGCGTAACTCGTTATAGACAAAAGACTCCAACAACATTTCAAAATCAGCGGGTTGTTTAATTAATCGTTCCCTTGTTAATCCACGAATTGAACACATCATACCTGTGTCAATTGAATGCAACTTGGGTGTTTTAATCAAACGCTTGTACTCATTAGAATGCCAAGCAGGCAATTGTTCGACTAAAAACAGTTGTTCCAATAAAGCGATATATTTTTTTATAGTCAATCGGTCAAGCCCTAACTTACTTCCGAGTTCTACCAGATTAATTAGCTTACCTGAATAATATGCAGTGAGTTTAAGCAGCTGGATGCTGAGGAAGAGGGGCCGATGGATCAACTGCTTGGACATTCCATTACCTACCGCATAGCAGTAGGCCCGCAACAAGGCCGTAAAGTATTTACTCTGCAAACCTTGCCAGCTTGTGATCCAGACGAACGGTTAGCAGATGCAGTGGGTAACGTGTCTGGATTTTCACTGCATGCGGGTGTCGCTACCAAAACTCACCAACGAGAGAAGTTGGAACGCTTGTGTCGTTACATCACCCGGCCAGCGATATCGGAAAAGCGGTTGTCACTAACGTCCAATGGAAAAGTGCGCTATGAGTTGAAAACGCCCTGGCGTGATGGTACTACGCATGTTTTCTTCGAGCCTTTGGACTTTATCGCCCGGCTACCCCTCGGATGGCCATGACCGGTTTTTGCTCCTGCAAAACCGGCATACCTGCCATCCATGGCAATAACATGGGCACAACGCTTG
>QIKQ01000382.1 GCA_003233075.1 Gammaproteobacteria bacterium | reverse complement strand
CGAAAGCGTTCGGGACTACCTCCTAAATCGCCAAAGTCGTTGCGAACCTGAGCAAAGCGAACGGTGTGGCAATCTCCTAAATTCAATTGTTGCGTAAAACATAGAGTACTTTCTCACTGTGGGGCATCTCTAATTGTGTCTATTTGCACGCTGGCGGCGTTGTCGAAATTTTTAAAATGCGGGCGTAACGATAAACTGCGCTTTTAAAAAGTTCTCCGCCTTGCCAGCGCACAAATATCCTAATTTTTAGAGGTGCCCTGTGGTTTAGGAGATTGCTTCAAACGCTCTGCGTTTTCGCAACGACGCAAGAGTTGTGGTCGTTCGTAACCTATGCTGGTTTGGTTTCTGTGGTAAATATAGGGTCATACTCATAGTACTTCTGTTCGAGGTTTGATTGTTGACTCGAGCAGGCGTTTACCATGAATTACTGTAATAATGGATATTTGATTTTCTTGGACCTCATAAATTATTCGATAAGAATATAAAAAGCGTTCAGGTAAGGAGTGTTCTTCAAATTCTGGTACAACTCTACCAATAAAAGAGCTTTCTGAAATTAAATTTTCAATATTCAAATATTTGAGAAACCACCTGCTGTGCGTGATGGATAGAATCTCGCCCGATAAATTCCGCTATGCTATTAATGTCATCAAGTGATTCTTGCGATCAAATTTCGGTTCGAGCCATTTACCTAAGCGTTCCTTGGCTTGTTCAGTTGTGAAGTGCTGTCCATTTTTGATATCGGATTGCCCACTGCGAACTTTTCCTAATACATACAGGTGGTATTGAATATCTTCCACACTGCTTTCTTTAGGCAATGAGTCAATAAGTTTTTTAATATCATGAATAGCTGTCGACATTAATTACCCCATGTTAGCCCAGTGTTTATAAATTTTTAGAGAAAACTACTAACTTACTAAAGCATAACATCATTTTTAGATATTTGTTCAAACCTATAGCATAAGTACGTCCGCGGCACCTAAAGAAGAATCCCTGCAAATGTTAAAATTATTCAGCAAACCCCTTTAATTAAGCTGCCAAACTTATATTTCCGCATATTAAGGCTTGACATTCCCCCATCTATATTAGAAAATAATTATATTGTAATTAAGTAATGATAAATTTTTACTCAACACCTAATTGCTCCAGAATTACTCCTCCATCCTCCTTTGGTGGTTTTTTTATAGCGCGGACCCTACTTTATCCGCGCTTTTTTTTGCTTTAAAGGATATCTTATTTATCCAGCGGCACAGGGCTGTGCCGCTAAAATCAACCGCACTAAGCGACTGATTTTGTTGGTAAAGCTGAATTCACATTTTTTGCTTTGCGCGCTCTGAATATTCATGGAGGATTTTCAAGGCTTAATAAATTAAGTCGCGAATTGGGTCGATTTAGCTTGTAACCTGAACTATTCTTCTGTACTATTCCCGGCTTCTTATTTGAAGGTTGAATTTTGACTTTCTATTTTAGTGGTATGATTATGAAGACATTTAGTGCAAAACCTGCTGAGGTAAAACGTGATTGGTTTCTTATTGATGCTGATGGCAAAACCCTGGGCCGCTTAGCGACAGAAATAGCACGTCGTTTGCGAGGCAAGCACAAAGCCGAATATACACCGCATGTGGACACCGGTGACTATTTAGTCGTCGTTAATGCGGAAAAAATTCGGGTATCAGGCAACAAATTGAAAGATAAAATCTATTATAAGCACACTGGTTATATAGGAAATTTGAAAGCAATTAGCCTCGAAAAACTATTGGTTAAACACCCAGAGCAAGTCATTGAAACGGCTGTCAAGGGCATGTTACCCAAGAATCCATTAGGTCGAGCAATGTATAAAAAGCTTAAAGTGTATGCCGGTCCAGATCACCAGCATCAAGCTCAACAGCCTCAACCTTTAGAATTTTAATTTTAGAATCAGGTTATATAAGAAATGGCACAAACAGAACAAATCTATGCAACTGGCAGACGTAAAAGTTCAGCGGCTCGAGTTTTTCTCACTCCGGGTACTGGTGAAATAAACGTTAATAAAAAGTCATTGGATAATTACTTCGGTCGTAAAACTGCCCGTATGCTTGTTCGCCAGCCTCTCGAACTAACCGATTTATCCAGTAAATTTGATTTAAACATCACCGTTAGTGGTGGTGGAACATCTGGCCAAGCAGGTGCTATTCGTCATGGCATCACCCGCGCACTTATAAAATACGACGAAGCTCTACGTCCATCATTACGAAAAGCAGGTTATGTCACTCGTGATGCACGTGAAGTTGAGCGTAAGAAAGTTGGTTTACGTAAAGCGCGTAAACGTCCTCAATACTCTAAACGATAGTATATATATCGTCGTTGCGATGAGCGTGAAGAAACCAAGTTTTTGTCTTTGCGAAAACGCAGAGCGTTTGAAGCAATCCCCCAAATTCATTTATTGCGTGTAGAATGCTCGTTGCAATAATGCAAATCAAACATTAGTTATTTTCTTCCGAGTGTTAGCGATAATCAGCAAGCATTTTTTCGGCCCAGTCTGGTAGTGGATTAGTTTGGACCTCAAGCATGCCTTTGTGTAAATAGGCAATACCTTTAAATGGTTTACTGTGTAGTGAATTATCGAACAATTTTGCTGTATCAGCTAGCGTTAAAGCGTCTCTTACGTATCCCATGGTTCTAGGAATACGACTAATAACCTTATTTTCTGGTACAGTATGCCCGCCCGCTTTGACTCGTTGAGAGATGCGCGCCAGATTTAGTTCAGCGTTATTTAAATGTATATAGACCAAAATAATTTCATAACCCCTTGATTTGGCATCCGCTAGAAAATCGATTTTGGAGGGGTGAGAAAAAACAGTTTCAAAGCAAAAACTAATTCCACTTAGCAGTAAATGGCGCCGTAGTTGTTTGGCTAAATTAGCTGCTTGGTAGCTAATTACCTCTGTGTTGTCTGCATCTAACTGTTTTGCAAGAATGTCAGCGTTAACAAAGGCGAGTCCTA
>QIKQ01000173.1 GCA_003233075.1 Gammaproteobacteria bacterium | reverse complement strand
TTGGGTCCGGCAAAATTTCACGTTTCGGAACCTCTCTCCTTCTTGGCATTCTCTAACCTCAGTTTAGATATAAGCTTGAATATCTATCTATATATTTATTTTTAAACCAGCATCTACCAATCAATTCAAATATTTCTCTCAAGCTGCCTTTGGTTTCTTTGCACCATATTTTGAGCGAGCCTGCTTTCGATCTTTCACCCCGGCAGTATCAAGGCTGCCACGGACTGTATGATAACGGACGCCAGGTAAATCTTTAACCCGACCCCCGCGTATTAACACTACCGAATGCTCCTGCAAATTATGCCCCTCGCCACCAATGTAACTAGAAACTTCAAAACCATTCGTTAGACGAACTCTAGCCACCTTACGTAAAGCCGAATTTGGTTTTTTTGGCGTAGTTGTATAGACTCGGGTACAAACCCCCCTCTTTTGGGGACTATTCCCCAGCGCCGGAACCTTGCTTTTTATATGCCTTGCTAAGCGAGGTTTACGTACTAATTGACTAATTGTCGGCATTGCAGTTCCGCATTAACAGTTCCCTAAAAAAACTAAAACGGCGATATCCCCGTCCATATAAAAAACACAAGAAGCTTCTGGTGCAATATATTTTTCATCTGGCGCAGCCATTATTCCCACGACCAAATTAACCACTGATTTTATGGGGTTTAGCGTACCATGTCAAGCTTATAAGCGTACTTTAGTTCGATATAACCGCACACTAAAACGCAGCCCATCTTAAAAATTAATTTGTGGTTAACTGCGCTTCAATTTCCTTATTCAAATTCTGCAATATTGACAATGGATCTACTGCCCGAGAAATAGGCCTGCCTATAACCAAATAATCTGCGCCATTTTGTATTGCCATTTGTGGCGTTGCTATCCGATTCTGATCATCTGTTAAAGCGCCAATTGGACGAATCCCCGGCGTAACCAAGCAGAAACCGGCGCCTATTGCTTGCCTAAGCTGCGCAGCCTCTAATGCTGAGCATACTACTCCGTCTAACCCACAACTATGTGCAAGCCATGCTAATTTCTGCACTACATTTTTAGGCTCATTATTTAAACCAATGCTTTCCAGATCATCAGGACCAATACTTGTAAGTAATGTTACCGCGATAAGTTTAGTCCCCCCCAATGGCAATGCGTCCCTTGCTGCAACAAGCATTTTTTTTCCTCCTAGCGCATGTACGTTTATCATCCATACGCCCATATCAGCCGCTACTTTACACGCATTTGCTACTGTATTTGGAATATCGTGAAATTTTAAATCGAGGAAAACTTCAAAATCATCTCTCATAAGTTTTTCTACTATCGTCGGACCAGCAGCGGTATAAAGCTCCTTTCCTATTTTTACCCGGCACAACATTGGATCAAGCATTTTTGCAAGACGTAACGCTTGTTCTGTACTTGAGAAATCTAGTGCAACAATAATACGCGGATCTTTCATCTAATAATTTCCATTTATTCACTTTCGCTAATGGTGCAGTGACATAATTATATAAATTGTAATTAGAAAAATATAAAAAACATAATCATGCGGCTTTTTATGTTAATTTATCCCCATCTAAAACTGAGCACTCCTTCCTGAGCATAACAATTTTACGCATCTGTTTAAAGATTCTACCTACACAACATGAAATACCAACCGCAAAACCAAAAATAAGAGAAAATATCAATATTAATATCAGCAGCATAAAAATCTTATCAGATTACACATAATATTTAATCCTGCAATGTGTCTTTTTCTTTCTACTCCGTAATATATTTTGAACAAGACTTTCCAGATTCCCTGTATTTATGCTTTTTTTAAAAATAACTAAAAATCGGACTAAACCTAATTATCACAGTTAAAAATAAAAAAAACGGCATGATCACAAAATCATGCCGTCAATTCATCTAAGATTCTATATTCTCTTCATTTCTTACGATCAACTCTCTCACGCATTTCTTTACCAGCTTTAAAATGCGGTACATATTTCTCGGCTACATTCACCTTTTCGCCAGATTTCGGGTTGCGCCCTATACGCGGCGGGCGGTAATTTAAATCAAAGCTTCCAAATCCTCGGATTTCAATGCGCTGACCTTTTGACAAGCTTTCCGCCATAGCATCTAATATCATCTTAACCGCAAGCTCAGCATCCTTAACTACCAACTGCGGATAACGAGCTGCAAGACTAGCGATCAATTCAGACTTAGTCATATAAATATCCTTTATTATTCTTCAGTATTCTTTGTATCCATCTTGGCTTTGAGTAAAGCACCCAAGCTTGTTGTCCCGGCATTATCAGGCGCATCAATTGCAACCTTTTGTATTGCATCGGATTCCTCTGCCAAATCTTTAGCCTTTATAGAAAGATTGATACCACGATTCTTGCGATCAACATTAATAATCATCACTTCAACCGCATCACCTTCTTTAAAGTGAGTGCGAATATCTTCTACACGGTCACGAGCTATCTCAGATGCCCTCAAATATCCTTCCACATCATTATCCAATGCAATTACTGCGCCCTTAGCATCAATAGATTTAACTGTGCCTTTAACGATACTATTTTTGTCATTTATAGATACAAAGCTATTAAACGGGTCTCCCTCCATTTGCTTAATACCGAGTGAAATACGCTCACGCTCAACATCAATAGACAACACCATTGCCTCCACCTCATCACCCTTCTTATAGTTACGTACCGCATCTTCACCTGACTGGCTCCAGGAAAGGTCTGACAAATGAACCAACCCATCAATATCGCCCTGCAATCCAATAAAGACTCCAAAATCTGTTATAGATTTAATCTGCCCGCTTACCTTGTCATTTTTCTTATGATTTACTGCAAAGTCATCCCAAGGATTGGATTTGCACTGCTTCATACCCAGTGAAATTCGGCGACGCTCTTCGTCTATTTCAAGAATCATTATTTCTACTTCATCACCCAACTGCACCATCTTTGAAGGATATACATTCTTGTTAGTCCAATCCATCT
>QIKQ01000204.1 GCA_003233075.1 Gammaproteobacteria bacterium | reverse complement strand
CTGTGGGACAGCAGTGAAGCATGCCTTGTCTCTACGATGCCTTTAATAATAAGTTTGACAGCAACAAATAAAAACAACGAAGATTGGTGGAGATATGCTGTAACGGCCACCGAGCTCTTGCGTGCCACGCAAGCGCTCCGCACCGCGTAAATGAAAAAAATAGGCAACAAAAAATAAAAACAACGAAGATTGGTGGAGCTAGGCGGGATCGAACCGCCGACCTCTTGCGTGCCACGCAAGCGCTCTCCCAGCTGAGCTATAGCCCCAAAAAAACGGGTTTGCCAAATATACATAATATCGGCATCTCGGAAGATGAGACTCTACTGCAGAGGCATCAAGCTGTCAAGGCAGGACCAAATTCATTATATTTAATTCGGAGTCTCGGGATTACTCTGATCAATAAAAATAATTGCGTTCAAAATACGCTTACGTACTTGATCTCGTCCAATTAAAAACGCAGTTTCATCAATACCTGGTGATGGAGCGCCGCCCGTTATCGCCACACGTAAAGGTAAGGCAACTTGGCCAAAACTTAACTGCTGCCGCTCAACGACACCTTCAATACTTTTCTTAATGCCCTCTTGAGTCCAAGCACTGGATTCGAATTCCTTATACAAGGCTTGCAAACCTTTTTTAGCTTTTGTTTTTAGATTTTTCTTGGCCGCTTTTTTCTCATACTCAGCAATCGTGCCGTAGAAAAATGCGCAAACTTCGGCGAGATCTTTTAGAGTTTTTGCCCTTTCCTTTTGTAATTGAATAACGGGCTCCAATTCAGGCCCCCGATTCAGATCTATACCAAGCATTTTTATAAAAGGTTTTACTAGCTCTGCCAATCTCGAATCGTTTTGCATTTTAATATATTCTTGGTTTATCCACAGTAACTTATCAGGATTGAAAATTGACGGCGACTTATTCACTTGCTCTAAGGAAAATAATTTAACCATTTCTTTAACACTGAAAATCTCTTGGTCTTGATGCGACCAGCCCAAACGAACCAAATAATTTAATAAAGCTTCAGGTAAAAACCCATCCAAATCGTACTGCAAAACGCCCGTTGCGCCATGTCTTTTTGAAAGTCGCTTACTGTCATCGCCGAGTATCATTGGCAAGTGAGCGTAAAACGGAATATGTGCCTTAAGCGCTTTTAGTAAATTTATTTGTCTCGGTGTATTATTAATATGGTCGTCGCCACGAATGACATGGCTAATATCCATGTCCCAGTCATCAACCACTACAGTCAAATTGTAAGTCGGTGAGCCATCACTGCGACGAATAATTAAGTCATCCAACTCTCGGTTAGCGATTTCGATACTGCCCTTAATTATGTCATCAAACTTAACCGAACCGTCAATTGGGTTTTTAAATCGGATGACGTGTGGCTCATTGAGATTTACATCGGTGCGTTGACGACAACAACCATCGTATTTTGGTTTCTCTTTACGTGCTTGTTGCTCTTGACGAACCGTATCAAGTCTTTCCCTGCTGCAATCACAATGATAAGCATCACCTTGCTCTAGCAATTGATCTATTATTTCATTGTAACGATCAAATCTTTGTGATTGATAAATAGGTTCCTCATCTGCGCTTAAACCAAGCCAAGCCATACCCTCTAGAATCACATCGACCGACTCTTGAGTCGAACGTTCGCGATCAGTATCTTCAATACGTAACACGAACTCACCATTATTCTGCTTAGCGTATAACCAGGAAAATAAGGCAGTGCGCACGCCGCCAATGTGTAGCGACCCAGTAGGACTTGGGGCAAATCGGGTTTTAACTTTCATTTCTACTTCCCTATGAGACAGAGCGCATTATAGCAAGCTTTTATCAAAAATGTAGCCCGCAAGCAGCGAACAACGTGAGTGAAATGCGGGAAAGATCAAGCATATAATTCCCACATTATGCGTTCTTCGAACGCTGCTTGCGGGCTACTGATAATTTATTTAAAGAAAAACTAGCTGGAATAACAATCCACTGACAACACCGCCGTATTGTCCTGATGTGGTTTGCCTATACTAGAAACAAGATCGGTAAGGCCTTTAGCAAAGTTTTGCGCCTCAGTGTTTTGCACGCTGACTTCTAATATTTCCGATTGCACTAAAGTATCTAAGCCATCACTAGCAAATAAAATCCGGTCATTTTCTTGGAGAAGCATTGGATCTTTAGGTAAGTCGATCATTTCGATTTTATGACCTGAGAGACAACTTAAAATCATATTGCGATACGGCGCATTTTTCCACTCATCTTCGCTGATGTAACCCTTCTCGTACTGGCGGTCAATCAGTGCACCCATGCTGTGATCGTCATTTAATTTTGAAATTTCACCATTTCGAATTAAATACAAATGGCTATCACCGATACTAATCCAGTGCAATTTATCTCGACTAATAACCGCACCCACTAAGGTCGTTGCCATTCCAGTATAGATAGGCGTATCGAAAATAGATTTTCCGATTGATTCATTTGCCGTAGTCACTGCGCCACGTAACATTTTCTTACGACTACATTTACCGTAGTTAATTGACATTAATTCTAAGAAAGTATTGGTTGCTAATCGACTGGCGATATCACCAGCCACTTCACCACCGACTCCGTCAGCGAGTGCCAAACCATAAATAGGTGCAGCCAAGTTGCTGCTGGTTTTGATATGCTGATAACCATAATAATCTTGTTGCGAGGCACGATCACCGATAATGGAATGGGAACCAATTCGGTAACGTAAATTTCCGCTCAAGCTAAAATTATTCATAAAAATCATTTCAGAACTATATCAGGTTTAACGCATTGGGCCAATTTTAACAGGCTATTTGCTTGATATTCTTACACTTATTGTCCGAACCGGAGTCATAAAGCTGGCATAAGGATAAAGCATTTAATTAGTGTTTTTGGTTTAAGTGTTAATTGTAGATTTGATAGACAGAATGTCTAGCCCGCATTTCTCACGGACTTGCAAACGCACATCAATTTGACCTTAAATCCTGATGTGATGGCAACGGCGATCCAGGAAGTGAAAAA
>QIKQ01000011.1 GCA_003233075.1 Gammaproteobacteria bacterium | reverse complement strand
AATAAAAATCCTAAAGAGATAACAGTTAAAGCTCTGATTCAGTTAAATAAATTATTAAAATTAAGCGATATACTTTCTTTATCCTCACTGGTTAAACAGCAAAGTTTGTCTAAGGAGCTGGATAAATATGTTTCATTGCTTTTACCATCGAATTTTTCGACTAAACAAAAAGCATTACTAATAAAAAAATTATCTAAAAATAGATTAGTTACGCATGCTTATATACCACCTATCGGTGAAGATGCGGGTATGGATGTGCCTAGCGAATAATTAGTCTACTTATATAGAGTAAAATATAAATCAATTTATTCATTTATTTTCTTTCCCCATCGTTCCTACTAAACTTAGTTTAGAGTTCGTTTAGAAATACTAGACGACTGGCTAGTTGAGTTTCAGAGCTTTTATATGTCAAAATTATTGCTAATTTTAATATTCCGTTAAAGTGAAAATTTACTCTTTACGGAGCAAAAGAGCTAGGAGGTTCTATGAGGATAAAATTTATTTTTGGCAGCATTTTTATGTCGTTTTTGATTAGCAGCGCACTTTACGCAGATTCAAATTTCGCGACTCTAAAGCTTAAAGCAACTAAGCAAATTAAAATTAACAATATTAATCTTAAACTTAGACCTAATCTCATTAAGCCAACTAAAGTTATCTATCGACAAGGAACAGTTTTTAAGAACCGGGTGGTGATTAAGTTTAAAGAAGGTGCAAGTATTCGTAGTGTCAAAAAGAAACAAGTGATTCTTAATACCCTGAATGTGAGTGTGTTAGATAAAAGATTGTTAAAAATAAATAAGTTGAGCAATGCAAGTGTTCGACTCGACTTAAAAAAAATAAATGTGATTTTGAAGCGGCGAAACGTAAAATCGTTTAGACCTTTATTTTCACGTAATATTGCAAGTTTAAAATCTGACCGTCTTAAAGCAAACAAAAAATTTAAAGTTTTACATGCAGATTTAAGTAATTATTATTCGTTAAGACTTAAAAAGAATGAAGATGGTGCAAAAATCGCAAATGAATTAAATAAATTATCCTCAGTAGAAATTGCCTATTTAGCTCCAATTGGTAAAGATGCGGATATACCTCCAACTACGCCGAATTATGAAGCAAGCCAAGGATACTTGAATCCGGCGCCCCAAGGTATTGATGCAAAATATGCGTGGACTCATAGCGGAGGTTCTGGAGCTGGAGTTAAAATCATCGATATTGAACAAGGTTGGAAATTAAATCACGAAGATTTAAGAACTCAATTTTATAAGAATGGCAGCCTCAGCAGCAATATACGCAATATTAATCATGGTACAGCAGTATTAGGTCAGATGGTTGCTAAGCGTGATGGTAGCGGAGTAACGGGTATTTCTTATAGCGCTAGACACGGTGTAGTCTCAGCAAGTCGAAAACGTCGATTTCTGTTTATTACTTGGAATGAGTATAACGTGGCTGAGGCAATTAATGTTGCTTCATCAAAACTTAAAGCTGGTGATGTGATATTGATTGAACAACATGCGAAAGGCCCAAGCAGTGGTTTAAGTTGTGGGTGTAATTGTAGTCAATTTGAATACATTGCAATGGAATACTGGCAGGCAGAATTTGATGCAATTAAGGCAGCAACGGCAAAGGGAATTGTAGTAGTGGAAGCAGCTGGAAATGGGGGAATGAATTTGAATGCGAGTCGATATGGAAATCGGTTTAAGAAAAGTTATCGTGATTCAGGCGCAATTATTGTTGGTGGCGGAACTAGCACAAATCGTGCTCCAAAATGTTGGACTAATTATGGCTCTAGGCTCGACGTTCAAGGTTGGGGTGAAAATGTTCGCACTTTAGGTTATGGCGACATTAAAGTGAATGGTAGTGACCAACGTCAATGGTATGCAACTAGCTTCAGTGGTACTTCTAGTGCTTCTCCTATAGTTGCAGGTGCTGTTGTTAATATACAGGGAATTCGTAAATATCGTGGTATGCAACCTATGAAACCCAGAGCAATTCGAAAACTACTTGCACAAAATGGAACTCCACAGGCATCGAGCAGTAAAAAGATTGGTCCCTTGCCTGATTTACGTAAAGTAATATCCAAAATGAGATTAGAAGATTGCATTAATTTTAATTACCGAAGAGTAAGAGTGGTGCGACGCAACAATCGTTGGAAAGTGGTTGATCGTAATAGTTCATTATTGGATTTTAAAAATGATAGAGCGGCGGCAAATAAGGCTCGCAGAGTAATAAGGCATTATAGAATGAATCGATTTTGTTTTGTTGGACGGCCTAATCCATATATGACTTATTTATTAGTTGGTAGTCAAGCTCCTAGAGGACGTTTTAATGGTGAAGATTGCATTGGATTCAATAGAGGAAATTTAAGAGTTGTTAAGAAACAAAATAGATGGAAAATTGTCGATGGGTCAGTTTGGTTGCTCGACTTCAAAAACTTTAAAAATAGAGCCGTTGCAGGTCTTAGGATTATAAGGCGGTACGGCTTTAACAAAATCTGTTACGTTAAAAGACCAAATGCAAGTATGCAGTATTTTCGGCAATAAGTAACAAACGTCTTTACAAATAGAGATAGACAGGTGGTGTCCTTTAATATGGTCAACGGTGTCAATGACATTCACCTGCTTTTTCTTTAGTTTTGATTCATCGTTTAGTTTCATTTGATCATAGCTAAAGGTGATTACGTGCTAGTAATTAAATGTCGAGTCTAGTATTTTACTATTATTATATTTATGTAATCTCTAAAATGTAAGAAATAGTAGATCGCTAGATGCGGCGGTACCTGGTCTAATGACGCGGAACTTATTCAAGTTATTAATCAACTATAGGTGAATAGGTGAATAGGTGAATAGGTGAATAGGTGAATAGGTGATGTGTCTACGATTAGGTGATGTTGTTACATTTTGACTACCAAAATAGAAACGCCAATAACCGAGAAAAATATTCTAAAATAGCAGTTAAAGAAAATGATTTATTTAGGCGAAATCTACGGAGGTTTATTTATTGTAAAAACATACTAATCGTAGACATGGCACCTTTTTGGG
>QIKQ01000164.1 GCA_003233075.1 Gammaproteobacteria bacterium | reverse complement strand
ACACTATGTCGAGCGCTTGGACCGAGTGAAAACGAGTCATAGTATGCAATTGGGCCGTCGCAGTAAATGGGCTGTGAGAAATGCGGGCTAGACAAAGTAGCAACTTAATAATTCTTTTTAAAATATGCTCAGCTAAACAATAGTAATAATTGTAACGACAGAGACAAACTAATCTTTAACCTAGATTTATTAGACAGATCTGATTGTGTAGCCTGTTAGACTTGGGAAATAAAAAAGCGAGTTAGCACTTAGGGAACCTCTGATTAATTCATCAAGCAGAGAATTACAAGGCAAATCAATTCGAAAAAACGGGGTTTACACGCTAGTTTGCCGTTACACGGCCCCGTAATTTGAGAATTGATTTAACACAGTAAGACCTGCTTCAGGGATTAATCAGAGGTTCCTTAGACTTCAATACTTAAAAGGCGACCTGACTTAGGGTTAGATTTAGATACGATTTCATAGGCGTCTACTGATTCCTGCTGTCGACGACTCAACTCAATTCTTCGCTCCTCGCTGGCCGAGGCTTTTTCGCTACTCTTCTGATTCTCGTCTACAGCAAATGCTTGAGTTTCAGATTCATCCTTATTTGACTGAGCTTTTTCAATATCCTGTTTTAGCTGCGCGTCATTCGCTTCTTGCACAATGTCTGTTCGCGCGCCTGTCGCCATTTCGTTTGCCTGGCTGGCAACTGCTTGGTCTTGAGCAGATGGATCTCTTGGTGCCAAAGCAGCAGCACGTATTCGCTGCGCCTTTACGAGAGTTTCCTCCGGTGATCGACCACGAGATGTATCAACTTGAACCTCGCCCGAAACAGCATACTTCATACCGTCCGGACCTTCTTGATAAGCGAAACTTGCGCTACCACTCGCAAGCCCACCTGCTGCTGATACATGTGCAGCCTCATGTGCTCGGACTTCACTGTCACGTCTTTTTAAATCATCAACAATTTTTAAGTCTTCAACACTGAGCTGCGTTGTATCACTATTGTTTTCAGACTTGGCATTGGCTGATTCTGATTTATCATCAACTTGCTCTTCATTGGCATTCGTTTCTGAATCCACAATGCTTTTCTGGGATGAACTTTGTTGATCTGATATTTCTTTACGCTCTAAACCATTAGCAGTTTCCGCCGTAAAACGCTGTGCATGATTTTTAGTTGACTCATCAGGCGCAGTCTCTTCGACCTTGCGTGTTGAAGTATCAACAGAAACTCGATTTAACGCAGTTGAAACGGCACTCACATTCATAAAACTTTACACCTTAATATTGATTATTGATCCGATTGCATCTGAAATAATTTCAAATGCCTTTGCGGATGCCTTAACCTGCAAGGTATTTCCTTTGAGTTCCACCATGGATTTTGCTAGCGAACTCGGATCCTGTTGAGTAAATTGATCCTTGCTAGCGATTTCTGCTGCGTTCCGTTTAGCGCCTTCGAGTCCTTTTTGAATACCTGACAGGGAGTTACTTAATGCTGATATAGCAGTCATTAGAATCTCCAAACACGAATTACATTTTGCCCTTAAACTGGTTAACGACCAACAAATTAGAAACTTTAATATTTATTTGAATTAGACTGACAAGGCCACTAATTTGATAAAATTATGCTAAATTACGCATAATATTTGTGGGATTCAATATTAAGTAGCTAAAACATTAAAATATTGAGGGCTGCTCAAAAATTAGCTTAAATATACTACTAGGAATTAAAGTGACAGACAAATACGCCGTCATTGGCAACCCTATCGGCCACAGCAAATCGCCCGACATACATCGCATGTTTGCCAACCAAACGAATCAGGATATGGCTTACACTGCCTTACAGGCGGAACCAGATCAATTTGACAGCGCTATAGACGAATTTATTTCCTCTAATGGGATGGGTTTAAATATAACATTACCTTTTAAACAAGAAGCCTTTCGTCTTGCCAACCAATTAAGCGTACATGCGCAACGCTCTGGTGCGGTAAATACTCTTATCATATCGAGTACGGGTGAAATCCATGGAGATAATACCGATGGCGTGGGGCTCTTGCGCGATTTAACTAAAAACCTTAATATTAAAGTGAATGAAGCCAGAATCTTAGTCTTAGGAGCAGGTGGCGCCGTTCGTGGCATACTGCCTTCGCTAATAGATGAAAAGCCAGTATCCATAACCTTAGCAAATCGCACAGAATCCAAAGCGCACGATATCGCCAATTTGTTTCTCGAAGTATTTCCAATTAGTCCGAATCGATACGATCAGCTCGCTGGTAAAACGTTTGATCTAATCATTAACGGGACGAGTTCAAGTGTCACTCATTCCATGCCAGAAATTCCTAACCGCATCCTCGAACTCAACGGCTTTGTTTACGATTTAATGTACGCCAGCGAACCTACGCCTTTCCTCAAATGGGGGATAAGCCAAGGCGCGAGCTTAGCAACAGATGGCCTAGGCATGTTAGTTGAACAGGCTGCACAATCATTTTACTTGTGGCGAAGCATATTGCCGGAAACAGAGATTGTTATTAAAACCTTAAAACAACAATTTCAAACTCATCGTCATTAATTAGGCGACCCCGAATAAAGGCTTAAGTTTTTAAATTTACCGTTAACTGAATAAAGTGCTGCCTTAAGATACAAGCAAAGACCAACTATTTGCCACGGCGATCCAATTTTCGTCTATCCAATCCCATCCAGGGCGTCCCACTCCACAATGGTGCGCGGCGATCATGAACATGACTTCGTTCAAAAAACTCTCTTACCTCGAGTGAGCAATTTTGCAATACGGTGTGATTTAATGAATCGATTAACTCTTCGCCCTTATCATCAGCTTCGACTACAGCTTGGCCGTAACACTTGGTCGTACCATCCAATAATTTTTTTCGATTAATTCTATATCGTGTTTTTTCTCCTGTCACCCCCAATAAGCGCCTCAAATCCACCGTCGACGTATCGTCCGGAAGATTGCCTATAAATATCTCCATATTCATAATTCCTTTACCATTATTTTTGGATAAATAAACATGATTTCCCCTAATAAATTTTATTATA
>QIKQ01000200.1 GCA_003233075.1 Gammaproteobacteria bacterium | reverse complement strand
GGTCTCACCTTCTCCGTGGCCTACGCGATATAAGACCATCGTGGTCAAAACGATCACACCGAAGCAATCTCCTTAATTCAATAACTTAGGTAGGAGATTGCGTCATCTGCTTAGGCAGTCTCGCAACGACGGGGAGCTTCGAATGCGACCATTAAGCATCGTGATAAAAAAATTAACGGGACAGCAGTGAAATATCATTAGTAATTTTCGGCATTAAAGCAAAGAGAATACAGGTAATAACTTCATAGCCGCATTTAGGAAATATGTGGGCTAGTCATGCTACCTCAATAGCTTAGCGTACATTAATGCCGACAGCTAATACGTGCCTCATCAAAAGCTTCAATTTCTTGCAACTGTGTCGCGACCCATTCCAATTCCGCTTGACCATAAGCGAGAGATTTCCCGAATAAAGTTAACACATGGGTCTCGGATTGATATTCCCAATGACCGCCCCCCTGAACTTGCCAGTCTGACTCTTGGATATTGTACATATCTTTATTCTTATTATACTTTCCGTTCAAATTTTGCGAGTTCATGTAGCGCTCTACAATATTGGCGTGAAATTCAGCCTGCTCGATTGCAGCAAAAATCAAATAACGGTAATCTTTGTTAATAAGGACCACAAACTTACCGTATTGTTTTACTGGTTTACTAGATAAAGTATTGCTGTACTCTGAATAATAATTAATGAATTTACTAATCATTTATTTTAAACCGCGCCACTAAGAAAAGACTTAATACAATCCCTGATTATATTTTCTCGGCTATTTTAAATCTTATCTAGTTTAAATTCTATGTCTGTTATTTCAATATATTATGTTTGCCACAAACTCAAGCCAGAGTCTACTAGCAGCAATCTTTCGCTATATTTATTCAGATCGCATACTTTCACTGAAATAAATTCAAAATCTATTCCAAACCAGGTTATTTAACTTATTAAAATCTTTGAATTATAAATAAAAACAGTCAGTTAGAGATAAATGGTGAAACACACTAACACTGCGCTATTTAGATAATTTATGCTAGACACACGTTAACTAATGGGGTTTACTATAACCATTGCTGATGGAATAGCCCACAACTTCTTGTAGATTTAATTGAAAACAAGATCTATTATTCTTAAGTAAAGGTAGGGCCATGAAATCGAAGCTAGATAATCTACCACGCTACCAAACCACTGAAATCTCGGTAGCAGCGAGACTGTACAATCAGATCAAACTGGTCTTGATACGCAGTGATCAACCGCTACGCTTCGAAATTGATAATCTCAAAAATATCGAAATTATATTGGATCATGAATACTGGGTTTGCGTTGATTCCAGTCTAAATGATATCCCTATATTCGCCTGGACTGACTTCCAAGTCGAACATCGCGACAGCTTGCACAAGCCTATTGCTGCAAAACTATACAGCTATCATGCGCATGCCGAATTAATCATTAAAAAAGTAATGGACCAAATTGACCAAAAATTGCAAGCAACGCTTGCCGCAGAATTAATTAAACGTTAAATAAGCGTTAAATAAGCGTTAAATAAGCGTTAAAAAAGTCGAAATCTTTCGCATACTTTTATATAATCCCCCTTTCCCCTTTTCTAACCTAGTGAGAATAATCAGCGATTATGATTTATGAATCTTCTATTCCTGGCTTAAAATTATTCCATAAAGGAAAAGTCAGAGACATGTACGAAATTGACGATTTGCATTTACTAATAGTAACGACAGATCGCCTGAGTGCTTTTGATGTTATCTTACCCGACCCTATACCTAATAAAGGCATGGTACTCACTAAAACTTCAAATTATTGGTTTAATAAATTACAGCATATAGTACCCAATCATATTGCCGATATCGATTTAGCTACCGTTATCAAAGATCCAAAAATATTTGAGCAAATCAAAGACCAAGCCATCGTCGTTAAAAAATTAAAAGCCTTACCAGTCGAAGCCATAGTCCGCGGTTATTTGATTGGTTCTGGCTGGAAAGACTATAAAGCGACAGGCTCAGTCTGTGGTATAGATTTACCAGATGGAATGTTAATGGCGCAAAAATTGGAAAAACCTATATACACACCATCGACAAAAGCCGATGTCGGGGAACACGATGAAAATATTGATTTTGAGCATACCGTTAAGGAGCTTGGCAAGGATCTCGCCGAGCAAATTAAAAAGGTCAGCTTGCAACTTTACACTGAAGCTGCGGATTACGCGCTAGAACAAGGCATCATTATCGCGGACACTAAGTTTGAATTTGGCCTAGATGAAAACAACACATTAACTTTAATTGATGAAGCACTTACTCCAGATTCATCTCGATTTTGGCCTGCGGAGCAATATGAAGTTAATATAAGCCCTCCCAGTTTTGATAAGCAGTTTGTTCGCGATTATTTAGAATCAATTGAGTGGGACAAAAAAGCACCCGGCCCAAAACTACCAGAAGATATCATCAACAAAACAGCACAAAAATATCAAGAAGCGATGACGCAGTTATTTCAAATGGGCGACTGACCAAGTTAAATCATTAATATCTAAGAACTTTAACTAAGAATCAAACCATATGTAACGCTTAGAAGCCTGTTTTTGACCCTAAAAACAGCCTTCTAAGATATATAATGCATATAGCTAATTACTAATGTGTATGTGACTGAAAAACTGCGGTAAAAAATTATCGAGCAAAACCTCTAGGCCATCATTCGGCTAACCGTGTTGTTGCTCCGAAATATCACCATATTGGCTAAATCAACCCAAGCTTGGCCTTCGGTTTGTAACTTTGTTTGCTACGCTAACTAATGATGTGAGGAGTCTTAATTTTAGGCAGCTTAGCTGCCTAAAATTAAGAGAGGTAGAAAAGAGAAATAAGGGCCGTTCTCGCACATCCGTGTGCTTCACGGCATAAAAGCATCCATGGTTAAAAACTGGTGGCCTAAAGACCACCCCCTCAATTAGGTGCCAAATATACTTAATCTAATCAATACTTACCTTGAACCTAGATTAATCAGTTGAGCTCTACTGCGGCTGCATAATACACTGAATCTAAGCCATTTTTTAGGTGATTTCAAACTCACCGTATGGGT
>QIKQ01000053.1 GCA_003233075.1 Gammaproteobacteria bacterium | reverse complement strand
AATTTGCAATTTCAAAAGACTTAACTGTATCAAGTGATACAGTATTTGGTGTTGCTTCTCTCGGTAAATGGGTGGCCGCCGTAGGAGTAATGACTTTAGTGGAGGAAAGTAAACTTGAGTTGGATGCACCAGTTTCTCGTTATTTAACTCGCTGGCAGCTACCGCCAGGGCAATTTGATAATAATGAAGTGACGATACGCAGACTACTCAGTCACACTGCAGGTATTACCGATGGTCTAGGGCACAATGGATTTGATTCTAAACAGCAAGTTCAACCGCTTACAGAACACTTGACCAAAGCGAAAGATATCGATGAAGGAACTGATGGTCGTGTATTGGTTGGCATTGAGCCTGGTAGTCAATTTAAATATTCCGGAGGAAGTTATAACCTGCTTCAATTGGTGATCGAAGAGGTCTCTGGTGATTCTTTTGAGTCGTATATGCAAAAATCTGTATTCGACCCATTGGAAATGACAAACACATCCTACGACCATGATGGTGTAACTTTACTCGCCCAATATTTTGATACCAATGGAAAAGTACGGAGTTACCCATATTACACTTCGTTGGCTGCTACTGGCTTATACACCACCGCTAAAGACATCGCAAAGTTCTTGTCGATTCAGCGCACAATGAATGTTGAAAATATGGACAATATTCTTTCCCCTGCCACATTAAGGCTTATGAGAACACCACATGCTAATACTATGGGAATTGATATTTGGGGGTTGGGAACAATGCTTTTTGCTGGCAATAATGAAGGTGACTTTATTATTGGTCATGGTGGTCAATCCCCCGCGTTAAATGCCACTGCACGCATCAATCCTGATACTGGCAACGCCATTGTAATGTTTGTTACAGGCAACGATTCCTTAGCATCTGATGTTGCAACTCAGTGGACCTTATGGGAAACCGGAAACCCAGACATATATATGCTAAAAAATATGATCCCAGCGATGTTTATGCGGGCTTTAATTGGTTGCGCCTTCATACTAATTGTTGGTTTACTAATCGGATGGCGAAGAAAACGTCATTATTCGTGAAAAAATTCTCGGCTCTATCAACAAAATGGAGTAAAACTCATTGGAGTTTAGACATCATAAGTCAGTGGGGATTATTGTTTTATTTGATGTGTTTTGGAATACTTAATTTGACTTTGTGGTATAGGCTTTAAATTTTTGCTTATGACCTAATATATCATAAGTAAATTGCTGATTTAGCCAACCTACATTTTTATCTTTACCAATGAAGGCCCTATAGCTCGACCACTTATACTCTTCAAGTTTTGTTACCAATGGCTTTTTCATATCAATAGGGTTTCGGTGAATATAACGGGATAATTGCAAAATATAGGCATCTTTATCAACTAAAATTGATTTAAATCGACCTCTAAACAATGAACCGTCAGTTTTCTTCAAGCGATTATAAGCTTGTGTATACACTCCATTAATATGCCGCATTATTCTTGATAAATTTGCATGAGGCGTTTCTAATAAAAGGTGATAATGATTTCCCATTAAACAGTAGCAGTGAATAATGCAATCAAATCGTTCGTGAACATCTTTTAATAAATCAATAAATGTCTGATAGTAAATATCTTCATGAAAAATCATCTCTCGTCTTCTGCCCACGATTCATCACATGATAAAAAGCATTTTCGTATTCTAATCTTGGTTTCCTAGGCATAGATTTATTTTATGTTAACACTTATGAAAAGAAAAGTGATTTGACCCCTTGTCTTGTACTTGTCTTGTACCTTGTCTTGTATGAAAAGACAAGTGATTTGACCCTTGTCTTGACCCTTGTCTTCTTAATAAACATCGTTGAGAAATTGTCTAAGATGAATGCTAGGAAATATTGACCTCATAGCTCGCGACAGAATACTGCTAGACCCGTAGTTAATGCGACCAAAATGTGATTGTTAGAATATGTAATAATTAATTGTTCTTATATTCATTAAGAGATGAGGCATTGTTTCGTTTGTTAGTTGAATTAAAATGATCTAAGTATTCTTTAACCTCTTTATATTTAGTACGTCCAATAGGGACTTGTTTGTCTCTACCTAACTGCAAAAAATAACGGCTGCCTTCTTCTATTTTTAAACTTTGCACTTTGTTCATATTTACGATGTACGAGCGATGAACTCTCATAAAACACTCAGGTAAAATCTGCATTATTTTTTCAATGTTTTTATTATGTAGTGAGGTTTGCAAAGTTATTGCTTTTTCAGCTGTTATTTCACTGCTGGAAAAGTTCAATAAACTGTAGTGACCTTCTGCTTGAATATAAATAATGTCACCAATAGAAATTAGTTCAACAGCGCCTTTTTTTTTGACACTTAAATAACGACAGCCATAATAAGTTCTTTGTGAACTTGCTAGTAAACGACTGAAGGCTTGTTCTAAACGTTCTCGTTCAAAAGGCTTAGCGATAAAGTCCAGCACTCCGTACTCAAAAGCCTCGATTGCTTTATCTTCATATGCAGAAATAATAATCGTATGAAACGCCTCAGCGAGCTTCGCTTTTAACAGGTCAAATCCATTTCGTCCCATCAAGTTCAAATCGAGTAATAGCAGGTCAATCGTATTTTCAAAAAGAAATACCTCCGCATCATCGATATCATCGAAACAATTTATTTTTGGCTGATGGTCGCACAATATATCTTGGGTGAGTCGCTTTATTCGATGCTGAATTAAAGGTTCATCTTCGACAATAACAATATGCATGATTTATCCTTGCTCAATATTGGGATAGGTGAATTTTGACAGCCAGCATTTCTGCTCTTGGTAACTGGTAAATGAACTTTTATTAAGACTAACCTCTGCCAGTTTTGCTTTGATATATCGTTCACCTGACCCAGTTCCTTTATGGTTAACTTTCTTTTCTATCGGCGTTTTTAATGTTAAATGAATTTTATCCTTAACTTGCTCAATGAGCAATTCAAATGGTCTGTCTGATGAGATCCGATTGTGTGTAAAACAATTTTCTATTTGGCTATGTAAAATAGATGCAGGAACGTTAACATTTTCAATTTTTCCAGTCACATTTAATTTGTATTCTTGCTGATATCGCAATGACATAATTTTCAGGTGTTTATTACATAGTTCTATTTCATCTATTAGAACAACGCAGCCTTGATCGCTCTGCTTTGTGAGCTGTCTAAATTCGTCGCTTAGTGCCGAAATTAAAACAATGGCATCCTTGGGTTTTATTTCAATGAGTTCCATTAGCTGCGTTAAGCAATTCATTAGAAAATGAGGTTGCATATTACGTCTTAGCTGCTCGGTTCTAACCCTTACAGCTTGAAGTGATTGATCTTTATGGTTGCGCATTTCCTTTATTAGCGTAACTAGCATCAACATTACCAAGCAAATAAAAATAAACCCAAAGCCTACTTCATTAAAATACTTAGGAACTAACACAACAAAAGTGAGCCCTAGAAATATAACCATTGAACTGACTTTTCCACTTCGCTCTTTTTTTAGTTGATAGAGATTAATCGTCAGTGCCCAAATTAATGAGCCACCAAACAGTAAGCTACTGGTTATATCATAATCCTGATTAACAATACTCAACACCAGCAATGAGACTAATATAACGAACACCCAATCTTTTTTTCGAGGTAGTTGGTATTGCTGAATATAAAAAACGGGCAAAAGAAAACTAACAAGAAATGTTAAAGCATAAATCAATGACAATCGAAAAACATGCCAGTCATAGCTATAGTTAAGCCAAAACTTTGCTTGTTCTGTGGCTAGCAAGATCGTAGAAATAAAGCAAAAAAAGCTAAACAACTGGAAAGAAAGATTTCTTTGATATAACCAATAAACCAACTGAAAAATAATCGATAATATGAGTAAAACGCCTAAAAACAATGCACTTATCATACTAATCGTCAAAACGAGGGAACTTAGTTTTTGCTCGTCAAAGACACCAAGAATATAGCCGATAGATTTCAATTCCTTTCCAATATGAAATGTCGACATTTCCGCACTTAATAGATGTATGCCAGGACTCAAACCACTATCAGGAATATGTACCAAGGTTGAAATTAGTCCAGGAGATTCTTTTCTCCTTGAGTCGCCAACTTTTCCATTTGTTGTTAGTAATTCTCCATCCCAATAAAACTGAACGGACGCTAACATGCCTGTTAACAATACGGGTTCAGCCATTAAAGTAGTTTGCTCTATGTTGATTGAGGCTCTAAAACAAAAATGCTGATTTTGTGGTAGTTCAGCAAAAGAAATAGCCTGCCATTTAAATTCATCTACTACTTTCCTGTGGCATTGCAAGCTCTCACTTGTTTCGCCTTTATTTAACTGGCGTATTTTTATGTCGTAAAACACATTGTTTTTGTAACTCGATGTGGCTATTTTCTGATTTTGATCGTCAGATGATGCCACAGCCTTCTGCATCGCTACTAATGAAACAAGTAATGTTGAAATACATAAAATCAACTGATTACGCATAAGAGGCTCTGTTAATAGATAAAGTTAAGTATAGTTTACGCGATCTTCAACAAAGTAAAATGTTGTTCATGAATTTCACGAGTTGTTGGTGAAATTTATCCCATATCAACTTTTTTACTCTCCATACTTACTCATCAAAAAAACTCAACAAAGTAATTGAGTAATACTTTTCCAATATATCAGGCTTAGGAGCATGTAATATGATTGATTTTTTAAAATATTTTTTTACAAT
>QIKQ01000017.1 GCA_003233075.1 Gammaproteobacteria bacterium | reverse complement strand
TTGGGTCCGGCAAAATTTCACGTTTCGGAACCTCTCTCCTTCTTGGCATTCTCTAACCTCAGTTTAGATATAAGCTTGAATATCTATCTATGTATTTTTAAACCAGCAACTAACAATCAATTCAAATTACTTCTCTCAAGCCGCCTTTGGTTTCTTTGCACCATATTTTGAGCGACTTTGCTTTCGATCTTTCACCCCGGCAGTATCAAGGCTACCACGCACTGTATGATAACGGACGCCAGGCAAATCTTTAACCCGACCTCCGCGTATTAACACTACCGAATGCTCCTGCAAATTATGCCCTTCACCACCAATGTAACTAGAAACTTCAAAGCCATTTGTTAGACGAACTCTGGCCACCTTACGTAAAGCCGAATTTGGTTTTTTTGGCGTAGTTGTATAGACTCGGGTACAAACCCCTCTCTTTTGGGGACTATTTTCTAGCGCCGGAACCTTACTTTTTATATGTCTTGCTAAGCGAGGCTTACGCACTAATTGACTAATTGTCGGCATTGCAGTTCCGCATTACAGTTCCCTAAAAAAACTAAAACGGCGATATCGCCGTCCATATAAAAAACATAAGAAGTTTCTGGTATGGTATATTTTTCATCTGGCGCAGCATTATCCCCGCGACCAAATTAACCACTGATTTTATGGGGTTTAAAGTGCCATGTCAAGCTTATAAGCGTACTTTGGTTCGATACAACCGTACACTAAAACATAGCCTATCTTAAAAATTAATCTGTGGTTAACTGTGCTTCAATTTCCTTGTTCAAATGCTGCAACATTAACAATGGATCTGCTGCCTGAGAAATAGGCCTACCTATAACCAAATAATCTGCACCATTTTGTATTGCCATTTGTGGAGTTGCTATCCGGTTTTGATCGTCTGTCAAAGCGTCAACTGGACGAATCCCCGGCGTAACCAAGCAGAAATCAGCACCCATTGTTTGCCTAAGCTGCGCAGCCTCTAATGCAGAGCATACCACTCCGTCTAGCCCACAACTATATGCAAGCCAGGCTAATTTCTGCACCACATTTCCAGGCTCATTATTTAAACCGATACTTTCAAGATCATCAGAACCAATACTTGTAAGTAATGTTACCGCAATAAGCTTAGTCCCTCCCAATGGCAATGCATCTCTTGCTGCAACAAGCATTCTTTTCCCGCCTAGCGCATGTACGTTTATCATCCATACACCCGAATCTGCCGCTACTCTACACGCATTTGCTACTGTATTTGGAATATCATGAAATTTTAGATCAAGGAAAACTTCAAAACCCTTGCTCATAAGTTTTTCTACTATCATCGGACCAGCAGCGGTAAAAAGTTCCTTTCCTATTTTTACTCGGCACAGCATTGGATCAAGCTTTTTTGCAAGAAGTAATGCTTGTTCTGCGCTTGAGAAATCAAGTGCAACAATAATACGCGGGTCTTTCATATAATAATTTCCATTTATTCTATTTCGCTAATCGCGTAGTGGCATAATTATATAAACTGTAATTAGAAAGGTTTACAAAACATAATCATACGGTTCTTTGTTTTCATTTATACTCATCTAAAACCGAGCGCTTCTTCCTGAGCATATTAATTTCACGCCCCTGATTAAAGATTTTACCTACACAACACAAAATACCAACCGCAACACCAAAAACAAGAAAAAATAGCAGTATCAATATAAGCGGCGCATGCCATTCATAATTGAAATAATATCGAAGCACTACTGTTTCAGTATTTTTTACTGTAAAGGTAAGTAAAAACAGAAACAAAACAGCCCATAAAAATTTTATCAGATAACGCATATTTTTAACCCTGTAATGTGTCTTTTGATTTTTTACTTCATAACATATTTTGAGAAAGAATTTCCGGATTACCAGTATTTATTCTTTATTTTAATAAAAAACTAAGAGTCATACTAAACTTAATTATCACAGTTAAAAATACAAAACAAAAAAAACGGCATGATCACAAAATCATGCCGTTAACTTAACTAGGATTCTATAATTCTCTTCAATTCTTATGGTCGACTCTCTCGCGCATTTCTTTACCAGCTTTAAAATGTGGTACATATTTTTCAGCTACATTCACCTTTTCACCAGATTTTGGGTTACGCCCTATACGCGGCGGCCGGTAATTTAAATCAAAGCTTCCAAATCCTCGGATTTCAATACGCTGCCCTTTTGACAAGCTTTCCGCCATTGCATCCAATATCATCTTAACCGCAAGCTCAGCATCCTTAACTACCAACTGCGGATAACGGGCCGCAAGACTAGAGATCAATTCAGACTTAGTCATATAAATATCCTTTATTATTCTTCAATATTCTTTGTATCCATCTTGGCCTTGAGTAAAGCACCTAAGCTTGTAGTCCCAGCATTATTCGGCGAATCAGTTGCAACCTTTTGCATTGCATCGGATTCTTCTGCCAAATCTTTAGCCTTTATGGAAAGATTTATGCCACGATTCTTGCGATCAACATTAATAATCATCACTTCAACCGCACCACCCTCTTTTAAGTGAGTACGAATATCTTCTACACGGTCCCGGGCTATCTCAGATGCTCTCAAATAGCCTTCCACACCGTTATCCAATGCAATTACTGCACCCTTAGCATCAATAGATTTAACTGTACCTTTGACGATACTATTTTTGTCATTTACAGATACAAAGCTATTAAACGGGTCTCCCTCCATTTGCTTAATGCCGAGTGAAATACGCTCACGTTCAACATCAATAGACAACACCATCGCCTCTACCTCATCACCCTTCTTGTAGTTACGTACTGCATCTTCACCTGACTGGCTCCAGGAAAGATCTGACAAATGAACCAATCCATCAATACCACCCTGCAGCCCGATAAAAACCCCAAAATCTGTTATAGATTTAATTTGCCCGCGTACCTTGTCATTCTTCTTATGATTCACTGCAAAGTCATCCCAAGGATTGGGCTTGCACTGCTTCATACCCAGTGAAATTCGGCGACGATCTTCGTCTATTTCAAGAATCATTATTTCTACTTCATCACCCAACTGCACCATCTTTGAAGGATATACATTCTTGTTAGTCCAATCCATCT
>QIKQ01000352.1 GCA_003233075.1 Gammaproteobacteria bacterium | reverse complement strand
ACCTATACGGTGAGTTGGAAATAGCCTGAAAAATCTTTTAGATTTAGTGCGTTATGCAGCCGCAGTAGAGTTCAACTGATTAATCTAGGATTATAGTCATTTTGAATTTTGCGCACAACGTACATTCTTAAACGAGACTGGCAGAGCAATTTTCTTCTTATCTTGTATTAAATAAAGTGTAGCGGAAATATCGAATGCTGATTTAGTTTGTTGCAGTAATATATTTCCACCTTCATGCTCATCGGGTTGAAATTCAAACGACTCAGGTAAGGTGGTCCAGCGAAAGGTAGCAATGCTGGGAGCAGGGTAGTTAAGTCGTTTCCATGTGTTAATCCAATAAGTATTGGAATGACGCTTTATCTCGGCGGTTTTTGCTGAGAATATCCAGTTTGTAAAATCCAAGTACAGGAGGTGTTTAGATTTATTGTGTAAGCCGACAGTAATAAAACAGATGTTTTTAGTTTTTTCCACCATCGCTTTAGGGAAGCCTCGGCCATAATAAAATGCGGCAATCTGTTCGGGTGCACGGGGTAATAGGCGTAAGCGAAAGTGCTTTGTGTTTAGTACAATGCCGTTTCTTTTTTTAGTTTGTTTCTTTTTATTAATTTTATCTGCAGACGCGAAGCTCGAAATACAATAAATAAAGAGACTCATGTAAATAGTTCTTAGTTTGAATTTGGATTGATACATTTAAACATTTGCCTTCGGTTTACGTCATAATTTAATTATATCGAGGTTTTTCTCTGTGCAAACGACATTTAACCACAATATTTTAGGTATCTTTAGTTTGGAAGACAAATTTGTGTGTTTAAAACGACAGATTGTTAGTTTTTAACAGTTTAAATATTATGGTTCAGCTTGAATTCAGCTTTATTGCGCTAAAATGTCCCGGATTAGATTTGTTTGTCAAGAAATTGAAAATAGCGAATAAGAGCTATACACATAAACACGCCCTAAAGCGATACTAATAGACCTTAACATAGAGACCGACTTTAAAACAGAGATAGCAAAAATGGCACAATCATATCGTCATAATTATTCACGTCGACAAATATCCGGTCGTTTATATCACAATACAAAATCTGCTTCGCAATCACGTTATGATAAAAGGTTTGATAATATATCTTTATCGAAAGCTTTTTGTTTATATCATATTTCGGGCATTTTAATTTTGTTAATGCTAAACAGCATTTTAACAAATCATAACCAAATCGAGAAGTTCTACTCTGTATGGCAGGCTAGCTTATTGCTCTTTATCTATGCTTTTGTCACAGCAGCGATTGTTTGGAGTAGTACTGTCAATGCTAAATCCGAATTTTGGTCTTTGGCCGCCAGAGGTGCTAGTTTTCTGGTTGTTTTTGTAATTGCCTATAATCAAATTATGAACTGGTATCAGCTATACAATCTGCAGTTTGCGATCTAAATACTCTCATATTTAATATTAATTTGAATACTAGGTGAAAGCCTAGCCCGCATTTCTCACAGCCCGTCTACTGCGACGGCCCAATGGCATACTATGACACGTTTTCACTCGGTCCAAGCGCTCAAAAACGGTGGCTGAATATATATTTGACTATGCCTGCGCACTATGCCTGCGCACTTCTCGGTCGTGAAAACGTGTCATAGCATACCCTTGAACCGTCTCGCTACGAAGTGCTGTGAGAAAAGCGGGCTAGTTGTATGGTTTTGTGTGGCTGATTGAAATAGAAAGAAAAAAAATTGGGACATTACTTTGTACGACAGTTATATGTGCGTGGTGCAAATAAGGGAGAGTTGTCGCACTCCACTATGTCCCAAGTATCCAATCGCTTAATGTTGACCAGGTTCTGCGAGGATTGGGGGTGAACCATAAGTCAACACGATTGAATGGGGAACTGGTATTAAATAATATAAGTCCTCTTGTGTGCGGTTACACTCTTAACGGCCTATTGCGTTAAAGTACATCCGTGTGTAAATAAACCCGATCGATCAACTGTTCCGAACTTTATTAGTGCTTCCAAACTGCTTTAGTGATGGGAATATTTTCTTCCAACTTAGTGTTATTATCCGTGTGATATATTCCCACGTCAAGTAATTTCTCAATTATTTTTCAAAAAGGCCGATTTATATTGGAAATCACCTTAAATAAAATGTTTTAAGTTATTAAAACAATGACTTATGTGGCGTTAAGCTGGATTCAGGGATAATAAACAGATAAACTGCACAACTATGGAAGACGACAATTCAAAATCTTTGCCTGGGCAGCATCCAGCAGCACTAATACGTGCACTGAGAACTATGCTGAGGCCTTTGATTAAGTTTTTATTGAATCGTGGCATTACTTATCCGGTATTTAGTCAGTGGCTTAAATCACTGTTTATTGAAGTTGCCGAATCTGATTTTTCACTTCCCGATAAGCCTCAAACCGACAGTCGCATTAATTTGTTAACTGGCATTCACCGTAAAGATGTAAAACGACTTAGAAATGTAAAAGTATCAGAAGAGGCTATTCCCAAGAATGTCTCTTTAGGTGCATTATTAGTTGCCAAATGGACTGGCATGCAGGAATATCAAGATCACGAGGGTCGTCCCTTGCCTTTACCGAGACAAACAGCTGAGACAAATCAGGCTTCATTTGATCAACTGGTAATTTCGGTTAATAAGGACATACGTCCTCGAGTTATTATAGACGAGTGGTTACGACTAGGAATTGTCTCTATTGATGAAAATAATTTAATCCATCTAAATGTTGAAGCCTTTGTACCACAAAAAGGATTAGATGAATTAGCTTATTATTTTGGACGCAATTTACGCGATCATATTGCCGCTTCTGCACATAATTTATCAGAATCGGAAAAGCGTTTTTTAGAGCGTAGTGTGTATTACGATAAATTAACATCTGAGTCAGTCGCTGAGTTGCAGGTGATGGCTGAGAAACATGGCATGCAAGCATTGCAAGCGCTTAATCGCCATGCACTAGCATTGCAGGAAAAAGACACGAACAATAAAAATAATGGTAATGGAAGTATTGGCACGCTTGAAAAAAACCAACGAATAAATTTTGGAGTTTATTTTTATTCGGCCGAGCACGACGAAAGTAAAAAAGATGTAGATAACTAAATATGCGTACAGTGATTAATAAATTTATTTTTACCGGCTTTGCTAACTTTTGTTTAGCGTTGCTTCTTATTGTGTTCGCAACACCGACATTGTCTGCTAAACCTGTTTGTGGTGGTGGCATTGGTGGTACTGGGAAGTCAAATGAAGAACAAGGTTTAGGCGGCACGGGAAAACAAGACCAGTCTGCAGAATCAGAAGACGGTATAGGCGGGACAGGTCATACGGGTGGCATAGGTGGTACTGGGAAAGTTGCAAGTGAGGAAGGAAGTGGTATCGGTGGTACTGGTATAATAGGAACGATTGCGTCATTTGGAAGTATTTGTGTTAATGGCATTAGAGTAAAATTTGCACCTAAAACAGAAATTAGGGTTAACGGTAAATCAATTTCTAAAAATCAACTAAAAATTGGTCAACTCGTTAAAATAGAAACTTACAAAACAAATAAAGGCATTTTTGCGAAAAAGATCAATGTAGACTATATCGTTAGTGGGGAAATTACTGCCATCAATGTGCTGGAAAAAACAGTCGCAATTATGGGTCAGCTAATTAAGCTTGGCGGTAAAGCTGCGAGTAAAATCAAGAAATTAAAAATTGGCGATTACTTGCATATCAGTGGATTAAGAACACCTTCTGGCATTATTGACGGCACTTATATTCAGGCTTCCAAATCAAGTAATCAGGTTCAATTGAAAGGCCGTGTTACCCACATTGGCGATAATCACATTGTCGTCAATGGCAAACGAGTCAACTTATCAATTACCCAAGCTAGACAGTTGGAGTATGCCTTAAAGCTAGGTCAATTAATAAAAATTCGAGGCGAGTATAATAATAGTCGATTAATTGCTAGCGATATTAATATAATACCAAAAATTCCTTTTAAAGGCCGATACAAGCGATTTAGCTTGCAAGGATATGCGATTCGCACGACTGAAGAAAATGTATTTAAATTATTTAATACAGAAATTCATTTGAATCTAAAAACAAATATGTCCGCTGAAGTGAAAGATAAATTACTTAAAGGCAATTCACGCGTTAGAGTCAGTTTACATATTGATGAAAATCGCCGGGTGGTAGTTGATGATGTTGAAATCGAAGCACGTTCAATAGATATTCCAAAGCGCCGTGGTCTGAAAAGAAATGGTACTAAATCAATAAAGCAGCCTAAAAAAGCTAGTAGTCGTCGTTCAGGCTCAGATGAACGGGGTTCAAATTCTAACCGAGAGTCGGACGATGAAAAATCGGGTCGAAGTACGGAAGAGCGAGACGATGATGATGACAAAGATGATGATAAGGATAGTGACAAGAGCGGAGGATTGCAAATTGATATGTCGCCAACAGCAGTTCTTGAGTCTGCTCCAGCACCTGAAATTGAAAATGAGATGCCTGATCCAGATAAAGACTCCGGTAAAGACTCAGATTAAGACTAGGGAACCTCTGATTAATCCCTGAAGCAGGTCTTACTGTGTTAAATCAATTCTCAAAATACGAGGCCGTGTAGCGGCAGACTAGCGTGTAAACTCGGCAACTGCTCCTGCGTTGCTCTACCTCCTGCATCCCTGCAGTCGTCCGTTTTTTCGAATTGATTTGCC
>QIKQ01000184.1 GCA_003233075.1 Gammaproteobacteria bacterium | reverse complement strand
GAACTGCCTGGTTAGGAACAGTTTTTCTTCTGGAGAGGACCCCGGCTAACAACACTAGAAAAAAACCTAGTGACCCTGACTTGACTACTAAAAGGGAGGGGTCAAGTTTGGGTACTTCCCATAGGGGATATACACTATAGATAACTTATTATCTATTTAGTTCACGTGAGACAACTAATTAATGTTTCTGCTGATTCAAATACTCCCGGACTCGTTTAGCATGATTAAGGTGTGAAGAAAATGCTGGTCTTATTTTATTCAGTAGCCGTTTCAGCTCTGTGTTTCTGGCATTAGGAATCAGAAGGGAGTCAATGGTGACTAATACTTGTTCATGAAAAATTACCTCCTGGTCGGACTGCCTTGCGGTGTTATTTTTAACCTTGTCATAAGTGTAGCAACAGATTTAAGGTTAATGCTGTGGTCCGAAACCATACTTTGCGCGAAGAAACTGACTTCTTCATCTGTTGATTTAGATTTTACTAAGTGCCCGATAGAAAGGTCAGCTTGATTAGCAGAGATTACAATAGCAATAATTTGTGAATCATTGAGACTGGTCGGTTTAGCCAAAACTTCAACAGATGATAGAACTAATGCAATCGTTAAGATAAGTATTTTTTTTATGGGGATTCTCCTTTTTCTAATTAAAGTTATGCACAAAATATGCATAAGAACTCGCGCTATTCGATCACTAATTTCATTGAAAATAGTTAATACCATAGTATTTTACTCAACTATATAAAACCTTAGTAAAATAGTTAAGTATTATTGCAATATTTATCAATAAGTTAACCATTCTACAAGTAAGGAAATAGGCTAGAATGCAACTTTTTAGAGCATTTTTCTATGGAAGTTGTGTGGTCTGCCATCAACGCCTGCTTTGTGCCAAAAGCGGGCGTTCATTAATTCTTATTTTAGACACCTTATACTTAAACCGAGTAAAGGAAACAGAGGGTACAGGTATTACATTGATATGGGGTAATTAAGCTTTTTTATCATTGGATAGTGTAATTCATTACAGCCACTGCACAGCGCTGAGAGATTGGTTTTCCCACTCTATGGTGAGGAATTTTATGCCCTTGATTAATGAGGATTCCATCATAAGGATAGCTTAACGGAATCCCACCAATTGGATTCCAGTCTTCGCTCTGATAGTAGTTATCTAATTGATTTTGATTCTGACCTTTCAGATCCGGATAAAAATGGAGTGGGCCAACTTCTCCCAATACAGAAGTTAAAACTGAAATATCATTCTCTTCAGAATCAACGTGAGGCCTAATTTCATCCGTTCCCTCATAATAAATATACCAAGATTTTGAAGGGACAAGCAGATGACCTGTCAGAGTCCGTAGTAAGGGAAGTAGCGCAGTCTGAAATTGCGGAAGTATACTTGTAGACAGAGATCGCATTGCGGATTGATAGGCTGTTATTTCCGACGACTGTTTTTTTAAGTTCTCCATCCAGTCATCACGAATTGCCTCGTCTTGTACTGCCGAGGCAATTGCATCTTGTTTTAGTGCGAAAGAAAAATTAGATTTTATAAGGCCACTAATCGCAACAAATCCTATTTTACGAAACTGCGCACCTTTTTTCAAAGTGATATGTGTCGGAATAGCTTTCAATCCGTTCATTACAACAATTTTATTCATCGTTTATCGCATTATAAATATCAGACCTTTAGATACAAATTCCTTCTTCCGGGAGAAGTTGCTTACGATTAAGGAAATTATAGTTATTGCATCTATACATACATCCTGAGCTGCTAAGATACCATAAAAATGGTTATGAATATTAGATGTCAGAATGACTGTCTGTTTTGTACCGGAAGCGGACACTCAACACCGTAAAAACTTAATCAAGAAACGCACCTGTGCTTCTGTACCAAATTTGTTTTAAATTCATTACAAATCTTCTTGATAGCGATAGGACGCTTGGGTTATCTTGACGCTAATCTCCTCTACATCAGTTAAAATACCCTCCAACGTATTTGGAATTATTTCATTAGATTGCAAGTTAGATTTTAGCTGTTTTTGTATCACGAATATCTTGATCACGTTTATTCCCGCGCATTTTCCAATGCCAATGCCCACAACATTTGGCAGGTGCATCACTCGCTCCTCATGCTTTAAAATTGCTTCTCCAATTTCCATATGTAACCTTATACAAAATTGTATAATTACAAGTTAAAAGTCGTCAGACCAATTGAGGATAACCACTTCAAACAATATTTACTGTGAGAAAGTGCACATTATTAAACAAATATAGAAAGTATTTTCGTGGTCGAAAAAAATGAAGTTCATGCCCGTCAATGTTCACTTTTGTTAAAAGCTGACGTTCATGAGTATCAAATGAAATAATCAAAACTCTGACATATTTGTGTCGTAAAATAAATAACTGTATCTAATGATTAATCACGATAGAGGATAATTAATGGACATCATGAAACTTGGAACTCAGTTGTTAATGTCGAAATTGAGTGGCGGCGCTAATGCGGATTCAGGCGCTGTGCAAAATGCGCTAGGAAGCCTGTTGGGAAATGGAAAAACACCTGACATAGGCAGCCTACTAAGCGGACTTCAATCTGGCGGCCTGGGTGACATTGCGAAATCATGGCTGGGAGATGGCGATAATGCTCCAATATCTGCAGACCAACTTAAAAACGTCGTGGATGAAAATAAATTGAGCAAACTTGCTTCAGTACTTGGAACCGATGAAGGCTCAGTAATTTCTGGTCTTCAAGAGGCTATGCCACAGATGGTTGATAAAGCCAGCAGTGGCGGTTCTTTGCTGGACTCTATTGGCGGAATTTCCGGTGTTGCCAAGTTAGCTAAAGGGCTATTAGGAAAATAATAGCGAGATTATTAAGGGTTCGTGAGCGAAGGAACTTCCACTTTTGACCGTTTACTCCTTTACGTAGGCCAATTTGTTATGCGTCAGGCGACTGCTGAAGCCAGAGAAAATTCTTGAGCATCTGCTTTGTGCCAACAGTAGACATTCACTATTAGCCAATACAACTTGTTTTATCCTAATTGTCCGGTTGATAATTTGCTTCAGGCCAAAGATCATTGATTTCGTCTGCTTGTAGCCGTGCACTGAATTGCTCC
>QIKQ01000359.1 GCA_003233075.1 Gammaproteobacteria bacterium | reverse complement strand
ATTGCTACGGAAGCGGCTACAGAAAATTGATTGTCGTTTTGGAGGACTCTTTGACATTGTAAAATAATATTCAGAAATATTTATTCCCAAACTATCAATCAGTCAATCAGTTTATTCGCTTTGATACTTGGCAAGAAATATAGCATAAGGCATAATCATAACAGAATAATATATCAGGTTTAATGTTATTGAATCGCATTGTTTGCACATTTATCAGACAGAGTGTACTTTTCAGAGTAAATATTATGCGATAATCTGGAAGTAATTAATTTCTGAAAGATATTTCATTTAAGAAGTACAAGATATCACATATGTTACCAAGATCAAAAGCAGGAGGAGCGAAAGCGTCAATAGTTAGACGTTTAGGACGCAAGGTCCTAATCCCCACCCCCTTTAAGGAATATTGATAGGTCTTCGTCTTTAAGACGATTTTTAAAGGTGTTTAGGTTAGCTGAGTTTACAGTATTTTCACTGAGGTAATTCCACCATTTAATTACTCGATAAGAGAAAAAGAATTTTCTAATGTCTTTTTTGAAGCGATTACTACTCAATGTAAAGCGGTGCCCACGCGTATTGCTTTCTTTAAATTTAAAGTAGTCATTAAAGTCAAGGTCTATCATTCCGTGCATAATCTTGTAGACAAGAGCTAGGTCGAGGTGAATTCGACGTAGTTCGAGCCGTTCAAGCTTTAGAAGTTTTAGACGTTGAGAGTACGGTAAGTATGCTAACCCTGGTATGCGTTTCGTGAATCGTCTTTGGACTTTCTCAATTGAATCGATATCCTTGATTAGACATGGGTTCCACACTTGCGATGCGTATTCCAGTTTAGAACGAACATATACTGTAAAAAGGTTTTTGAGGAAAACACGACTTCTGTTGTGGAAGCTTCTGAAGATGAGATTACACGTGGAGCTTGCAGATTTACAGATTTTAGAAATATGGGGTCCGAATTTTAGATCCTTAGCAATAGTTACACCGAGATCTCTTATTTCATCTGCATTTGGAATCGGAAAATCATCAAAGCAGTATTCGTTAGAAGGGTTACCGTAGCCAAGGTGTACTGTAGCACATTTCGTGAAAGCAATTTCCATTTTGTTTATCTTACCCCAGCGCAGCAATGCATTATTGTCCTCTTGCATAGCAGCTTTTGCAGCAATGTTATTTTGGCTCAGAAAAATCAAGTAGTATTTGCTATCATCGGCGAATAGCTTTATTTTAGAGTTTTTAAATTCTAATTCGAGGTCATTAATAAATATTAGAAAGAGCGTTGCAGCTACCGTAGAACCTTGCGGCACAGAGGAGGTCACATTTCGCTCACATGACGTGATACCTTCTATGATTACACGTTGTTTTCGGTCTCCAAGAAAAGCTTTTATCCAATCCAAGAGTCTTCCGACTATACCGTATCTGCGAAGTTTTTTAATTAAAATGGGATGACTTATTTTGTCGAATGCTTTACTCCAGTCGATATACTGTACGTCAATGATGTAACCGTCATCCAAGGCTTGAGTCCATTCATTTAGTGTTTCAAGCAATTGGGTTACGGTAGATCTCCCTTTTAGGAAGCCGTGTTGGTTTTTGGAGAATTTATCCTTGAAATGAGCAAGTAGTGCATCGTTAATTATAGAGGCCATTATTTTGCTTGCTTGGCACTCCAAGCTGACTGGTCTATAGTTGCTACACAAGTTAGTTGGACCTTTTTTGTGAATTGGGACGACATTGGCACATTGCCAATCATTCGGTATATGGCTTTGTTCAAAAGAAGACTCGAAGATTCGGGATAAAGGCTCGGCTAGAGGCACACATAGATTTTTATAAAGAGAGGCAGGTGTCTCGTCGGGACCGCATGAGGTTTTGTTCGGTAATTTAGCTAGCTTTTCATAAACTATCTCAGGTGCAAACTCAACACTGCTAAGGAAATTATCGGACTGAGGAAAGTTAAGCTCTGGAGTCTCAGAATTGTTTTCTGAGAAGACAGAGCAGAAATAGTTATTGAAACAATCTGCTTTCTCAAGTTTTTCCGTCAAAACTGTTTTACCATCGCTGCCGAGTATACAAGGAATTGACGATTTATAACACATTTTAGATTTTACGAAATTCCAGAATTCCTTTGGGTCATTTGCATTGAGCACTTTATTTTCTGCATTTATTATCTCTAATCGTTTAGTGCGTTGAGCTATTCGTGATATCTCCAAGTATTTGTCTTTTAGAACTTGATTTTGCGGCTGGTTGCTAAGTTGACAATGCAGCTTATACCGTTTCCGATACAATTTGAAAGTTTTTGACGAGAAGTGAGTGTTGACGCATAATTTTATTGAACGAACAGGTATATTTTCATCAACAAATAATTTTAGTTTGTTTTTAAAGTCAGTCCATAGCACTTCGATATCACGATTAGCTTCGCGCAAGTTCCAATCAAGGTTCAATGCCAAAGGACATAGAATTTCGTAGTCAGCTTTTTTGTAATTTCTGAAGAAAATTGTTTTTGATTGTATTTTTTGGCACGAAAGCGAAGATATAACAGGTTTGTGGTCAAACACAAGTTTGCCGTCACGTTTAATCTCAGGACCTTCAAATACATTTTGGATTAGATTGGGTTCGTTAGCAAGAATTAAATCCAGTATATTTTTGCCGCGAGTTGGAAAATCGACAAGTTGAGAGAATCCAAAGTTAGTCACAAGATCCAAGAAAAGTGGTTGCCCAAATTGATTAGTAGCATGGTGGTTTTTCCAGTCAATGCCTGGATAATTAAAGTCTCCAGCAAGTACGGTTGGGTTACCAAATGCTTTAAATTGAGCTTCGAGGTGATTAAGTAAACTGTAAGATTTATCGAGTCTATCTGGTGGTCTGTAAACGCAGCCTAAATTTATAGATTGGTTCGGAAGAATTAATTTACACCAAACAGCTTCGCATTTAAACGGTTCAATGATATTATTTATAGCTATTGACGAGTAGCATTTAGGAATCATTATAACTGATCCACCTCCTCTCCTCCCGTCACAACGGTTTGATCTATAAATGGCACATTTCGAGGCAAAAGGGAGAAGAGTATGCGAGTCATTGGGCTTTAGCCAAGTTTCCGTTAGAAAAATCAGTGGTGCGGGTTTT
>QIKQ01000138.1 GCA_003233075.1 Gammaproteobacteria bacterium | reverse complement strand
ATCGGTTTTTCCGCTGTGAAGCATTTTGACAATATTTGGGTGCGACAAGCCGGCGAGGATTTTTTGTTCGTTGAGAAAATGATTAAGTAATCCAGTGCTGTTATCTTTTGGTGCGAATATTTTGATGGCGACGTGTGTTTGTTGTTCGCTATTAATCCTTTTAGCTTTAAAGACCTGTGACATACCTCCATGACCAATTTCTTCAAGCAGTTCATATTCGTCTAGTTGTTGACCAACCGAAAAGCTTTGGGCGTTATTTATCCCTAAGTTAAAACCTTGAGAGATTTCATCCCGATAATACTGCGAAGCTTGTGAACCTGCATTGATTAAGGTAATAACAGCATCACGCAGCTCTGAGCTTATATTTTGTATGTCATAGACATGCGCCAAGGCTTTTTGTGGTGAAAATTCCGATATTTCGGCATAGACTTCACTGGCTTTTTTCCAAACTGCTGTTTTATTATTCACTTTGGTGCCCTCATTACCTCCTGCAATTATATACAATTATTCGATGCTTTAATGCGAACCAAGTCTAAATCTAGGCAGAATTCTTATTACTTTCCTTTGATAAGGCCATGATTAAGGTCGTTGCTTGACTCCAAAGTCGCAGCACTTGTCTTTCTGACTTGTTGATTGTTTCACTAATCTCCTTGAAAGTGAGGTTAAACAGTAATTTATATTCTAAATTAATACGTTCCACTTTTTCTAGTAATTGGTTGATTTCCATAAAATCATAATCAACGTCATTTTGTCCAACAATCAGGCTCAAACTGTTTCGGGTGGTGATGTGTTTTCTTTTAATGCTCGACTTTGAACGTAAGATGTCTATTAACAGTTGACGCATACTCTTGGCAAGATAATTTAAAAAATGTTTTTTATTGCTTAGGTTAATATTATTTTGTTTGGCTAACTTTATATAACACTCATTTGCCATCACAGTAGGTGTTATGGTTTGTCCTGTATTTAACTGGCTGATTTGATTCATAGCTATGGCTTTTATTTCACTGTATAGCTGCGTATAGATATCACCAAGCAGGTCTTTACGCCCTGCTTTTATTTTCTGCAACAATAAGGTAATGGATTTTTCTTTCATTCTCTTTACATTTTATGCTATTTTAAAGATTCAAAGGTATATTCATAACTGCTTTTTTCTAAAATATTTATGCTTGTGAACTTAAACCTTATTTCATATTCAATGTAACGACAATAATCTTATAAAACAATGGTTTAGAATATAAATTTTGGAAACATTTATTAATGTAAAACAGGAACAAGTGCATAGCCATATAAAATAATCACTTTTGTATGTCATATAAGAGTGTGTGTTTTTCGTAATAATAAAGTAGGTCACTTTAAATAAGTGTTTTTACTTTTGAGACTTTAATTCGCGTGTTCTGCGAATTATGTAAAGGTCTCTTTAATATTTGAAAGGAAAAAATTATGAAAAAAATTATTTTATTGGGTCTATTCATGACCAGTTTTGCTCAAGCCAGCAATGGTGTTTTTGCTATTAATGATATCTGTGGTGGATTGGGCTGTTTTCCAGGTGATGCCATTGAACTTCCAATTACTATCACAGAACCAGGTAGTTACCAGCTCACCTCAAATATTGTCTCAAACTCAACCACAGTTAATGTCATTGAAATATCTGCAGATAATGTTACTATTGATCTTAATGGGTTTTCAATTATTGGACCTAAGACGTGTACAGGGAGCGGTTCTTCGTTAGATTGTAACAACTCAGGTATGACCGCAGATGGTATCGCTAACACCAATGCCTTTATTTATAATACAACTGTTAAAAATGGAACTATTGAAGGTTTTGCTACGGGGATTGACCTAGGGCAAACGAATGCACCCAATGGAGATGTGATAAAACATGTCACCCTAAGACAAAATGGAATAGGGTATCGAGCTCCATTTTCACTGGCAAGTGATGTTTCCCTTGTTAGAAATCAAGCGGGTTTTATTGCTCGTAGTTCATTGATAAAAGACAGTTATATTCTTGGCAATACAGTTGTTGCTATAGCATCTCCTGACAGTACTTGCAGTAATGTTTATGTGGTTAACAACACAGCTGCTATTACCAGTTGCTCAAGATTTACCAATGAAAGTACCTGTGATGGTGCAGCTTGTCCATAAAGGAGAGTGATTATGAAATATTTTAATAAAATAATATACTCAATTGTTTTGGTTTCTGGGCTTTATGGTGGTAGTTTACAGGCACAAGTCATTAGTGATTACCTAACCGAAGTGGATTATAACACCGATATTGACTATACAAATGCTCATGCCATTAATATACTGCATAATCAGGTGATGCAAGATACCATAGGCACTGTTGTTAACTCGCTGTCACCAGCCAATATTGTGGCAATCAGAGGAGCCAAAATAGATGGCTATCATCAGGACAGTGATGGAAGGCAGTATTTTTCTTTTGATGCAGACACAAGACTTGGTGGGGCATCTGTACTTAAAAGTGATATTATTAGGTGTAATAATAGCAGTTGCAGTACTTTTAGTTTGGTTTTTGATGCCAGCAGTTCCGAGCCTTTTAAACAGGTCAATATCGATGCGTTTACTTTTGACCCAGAAAATGGTGATTTAATATTCTCGATTGAATCAGCTGCAATAGTTGATGGCTTTGGATACTTTCCTGCAGATTTGATTCGGTTTGATAACAGTGGAATCTTTTCACTTGAATATGATTCACTTTTTGGAGCTGGTAGTATTGGAGCAACGAAAAATATTGATGCTGTTTCACTGTTACCCAATGGACATTACATCATTAGCCTTGCCAATATCTCTAATGATGTCGCACCAGGTGGCTTCAGGGTGTTGAAGTCTGATGTATTGGCATATTATCCTCCTACGCAAACATGGTCTTTTGCCTATACCCCATTAAGTTTCGGCAATGCCTATCACAATGTCAATGTAACATCGTTAATGGGGTTTGAGGATGACTTGATCTACAAAAATGGTTTTGATTAATTATTTTGTCCCCTATTGGTATAATATACGGTCTAAATCCCGATAAATATAAGCCAAAATAAGCTAAAAGCCTTGGTATATAATGGTTTTACCAAAAAACAAAAATCACCCAACGGGTGAAACCAAGGCTTTAGAATATATTGTCACACAACATATTCAACAACGCATGAACTTTTAACATCCAGAGGTGGGTTGCTTGCGATTGCCACCTTAATGCAGCAACTTAATCTCACAAACCTTATCGGTAGATTTCAAGGAAATTGTCGCCTTTTTTAAAAATTATGCCGCCACATATTCTATATTTATTGTTTTTTTCTTCTCAGGATTCAAGTGAACATTCCTCACGTGATTCCAGTTTCTAATCGAACCACTCCACCTCTCTGGATGTCTTTGTTGGGCATCTAAATAGACTAGCTTACGCTTGTTTAAAATCTCAATATCTGCGCCTGTATGGCGTTGTTGAGGTGTCACAAATTTAATAGAACTATGTAAATGCTCTGTGTTATACCAGCGAACAAAATTTGCAACCCAGCCTCTTGCTGCATTTAAATCTTCAAAGGCCTTAACAGGGTATTGCGGTCTATATTTCATAGTTCGAAATAAGCTTTCCGAATATGGATTGTCATTACTAACTGATGGCCGGCTAAATGAAGGGATAATGCCTAGCGTCTGTAGTGTTGCTATCATATTTGTCCCTTTCATTGGACTGCCATTATCCGAATGCAAGGTAACTTGATTTCGTTTTATGTCTTCGCATTGACAGATGTCAATCATTAAATCAGCAGCAAGTGCGCTGGACTCTTG
>QIKQ01000241.1 GCA_003233075.1 Gammaproteobacteria bacterium | reverse complement strand
CATCAGGATCTTATGAAATCTCACTACGGATTAACTAATATGTATATGTTAAAACTATATGGTTATTTTTTTATAATTAGCTGCTAAAATACCCGCCACGATTGGAAAGTAACTGGAAACTATCATGACCCGAACTGTAAATTGCGTAGTATTGAAAAAAGAATCAGAAGGCCTATCTGTTGCCCCACATCCGGGGGATTTGGGTGAGCGAATCTATAATGAAGTTTCCCAAGATGGTTGGAAAAAATGGTTGGACCATCTAGTCATGATCATAAACGAAAACAGTCTAAACACTGCCGACCCAAGCAGCATCAATATGATTGAAGAACATATGAAAGGCTTTTTATTTGATGAAGGCCAATTCTCAGGCGACCAAGGCTTTAAACCACCAAAAGCGAAAAAATAATACCTCACTGCTGTCCCACAGTTTAAGATAATGTTTCACTTAACTCTATGCAGAGTGATTAATTTGATTGATTGGCAGTTTGGGACATGAAATTAGTACGAAGCATACACGTGTTAAAAAACAGACGAATGAGAAAATTATTTAATATATGACGAGAAGAATCTCAAAGGAATTGGGCGTTACGAGGGGTGATCACCGATCACACCGAAGCAAACTCCTTAATTCAATAACTTAATTAGGAGATTGCTTCGACTGCTGATGCAGTCTCGCAACGACGGGGATGGTTGAATGTGACCCGATTTCTCGATAATTGCTACACATCGCAACAAAATATTTGTGGGACAGTAGTGAGGCATGCCTTGTCTCTACAAATTTCACAACAGCTTTCTTTACATTGCAATATAGGACTACGCTACTTTCTATCTCGGATTCATCGAAGCCAATGAGGATTCTTGATTATGCTCATGAACCCTATCTAACTTCGACAACTCACTAAATACCGACCAAAAATCTTCTCCTTGCCACAAGTTAATATCACTTTCTTGCGCATAAAGAACCGCCTCTAGCTCTTCCACCTTCGTGGTAAAACTTGATCGATTAATCATCGATTTTAAATCGCTCAGATTCGCAACTTTATTATCTCCCCAGTGAAATTGTCCCCAAGCAATTAAATTAGCGCGACATTGCTTCGCATGATTTTGTTTACAATTGCGTTGAATTTCTCGCACCAAACTAGATTGTTTTTGAATCTTCAAGGATTTTTTTCTTGCATCTACTGATACAAGATCAGCCTTTCTTGATCTTGAAATAGTCCACCAGCCAGCCAGTGTTAGTAGCCAAAGTATAAAAATAAAGCCACTGAACCATATCCAAAACGGATTTGCCGATGGCAGTGTATTACTTCCCGGACTAGAAATGCCCCTTGGAACGAAGCTCTTACTGCTCATCGAATCAGTCGAACTTAGACTGGTGTTGCCAGTAAGTGATGCAATCACTTTTATTTTCCTTTCCGGTACTATTGCAGTTTCGAAACTATTCGTCGTCGTATTCCACCAGTTAACTTTAATTTCTGGCAATCGAAATTCACCTACTTTAGTGGCAATCAATGCGTACTTTTCGGTGCGAGTACCCACTATACCGCGTGGATTACTGCGATGCTCAAAAATAGCATTACCTTGATACTGTTTTAAACCTTTGACTGGATTTAGGCCCAAAGCCGGAATTAATTCAGCAATTTGGCCAACAACAGAAACGGATATAGTTCTATCAATACTGTCTCCTACTCGGATTGTCCCAGATTTACTCAACCATGACTCTATCACTTTCACATCGCGCGCTGGTAACCAATTGCGAGGACTAGCATTTTTAGGAATAGACTTAATATCCAGCTGGATTTCTTTTGACCTAAGTTGTGCTCGATTCCAAGTCGGCCGCGTAATTCTAAATTGCGGTTGATTTGAACCAAAAAAGTCTCTAAAAAATGGATCGTTAAAGGGGTCAGAAGAACTATTAGCAGTACGCACGTTCACCACAGCCGAAAACGCTTTCAGTTTTAATGGGCCAGCTTTTTGCGGATAAATCACATATCGGCGTTCATACACTGTGTAAGGAATATTATCTATTTTTTCTTGGTAACCACTAGGGTTATGTAATCGTTTTACAATCGCATTTCCCTGCAAAAATTTTGGCGAACTAATACCACGCAAGCCACCATCAATATCTCGACTGACATATACCTTAACTGTCAGTAACATCTCTTGCTTGGCGTAATAACTTCCAGGTTTAATTGAAGCATGAATACGCAAATGTTTTGATTTTGAATTATTACTTGCTACTCGGTTCGGTGCAACGACCCTAGCCTTACTCACCCGAATCATTATTTCTGGACTTTTATATTGACCAAAAGCGACGGATGGAATAACAAACTGACCGGGTTTTTTTGCCTGCACGACGTAAAACCATTGTCGTTTTACTTTAACTAAAGTTGAACTAAATTTACTTTTACTATTAAGAGAACCACGATACTGAATAACAAAATCTTTTAAAGCAGCCATAATATTCGGCTTAAATTTTCCGGTCTTGAAAGTAGAAAAAGTAATTTTAAATGAATCACCGACAGCAATATTGCGCTTGCCGACAGTAACATTAATATTTCCCGCGAAACTATTCGCTATAAAAAGGGTAATCAAAAACAGAAATAAAACTTTCAATCTAAAGTTTAATGATATTTTATGCATATTTGTCACTTAGTCTCTAAAATCACCAAGGATCAATTTGATCAATTCGGTAATCATTTGTTTTTTGCTGCTTATTATACTGATATCTAAACTTCTTTTTTAATATTGAACCAGGATTTTTTCTAACTTGTAATAGTTGGTATTGTTCAACTTGATTTAGCTGAGATTCGATTTCAGACACAGCCTTTGGATGTTTCCGCTTACCGAGTAATACGGATTTACTTTTCTTCTTATTGTCTTCGTTTTTAGACTTAGCTAATTTATTTAGCTTTTTCTCAAAATCTTTTAGGCGTTTTTTATCAGAATTTTTCTCAGCGTTTACGCCTGTCGACTGCTCACTCTTTCGCTGTTGACCTTGCTGGCCTTGATGCAACTGATTGTTTTGTTTTCTCGGTTGACCTGTTTGACTTTGTTGGCCCGGTTGGCCTGCTTGACTTTTTTGGCCCGGTTGGCCTGCTTGACTTTTTTGGCCCG
>QIKQ01000036.1 GCA_003233075.1 Gammaproteobacteria bacterium | reverse complement strand
TAATTGCAAAACTGACTCCGCCAATGCAGAACCAAAATAACGGAATATGTGTCCAATAATCGTGGTGATTTGTTTGCTTGGCATCAATTAAGTAAAAATAAAAGAGATCTAGATCAGGTAAAACTCCTGCAACAATAGCGATTAAATACAACACCCTACAATCATTTTCAGGAGCAGATTGAATTATTCGCTTAGTAATTAAGTAGGACGCGGGTATATGAGCTATAAACATTAAAATTCACAATTGGTTTGATTGAACACCAGACTAGTGCCCCCCTCAGTGTACATCTGTGTTAGGAATCACAAAAACAACAGCAAATACAGAGTAATTGCATAAAACTGAATTTTATTCACACCGCTTATGAGACCTAAGTCATATTGCTATTGTAATGGCACAGCAACGCGTTGAAGAAGAAATTCAAACTAGCGCTAATCCAGACTGTAGCCGAAGCAAATAGTCTTGGACATAGCTTAAATAAACTACCCCGACGCGAGCGGACGGGGTAGTTTTTCCTAAATGGATTCTGCCCGCAACAAGCTGCGGGGTAAGCTGAATTTAGAAAGCGGCAGAAAAGTATAGACTAGCTTTTTTGGTTTTCAAGAGTTTTTATAAAACTATTTTACTCTTTTAAAAGTGTGTAAAAATTGAATTTCTAGCTAATCTATGAATAAATGGACCTCTATTAATTTTATCCACAGGCTTGTTCACAGAAATTGTGGATAGACTTTTATTGTCATTTTTTTGCGTACGATTATTAGATTTTATTCCCGCCTAAATTTCTTATATGATTTATATCACTTAGTTAGCAAGTAAATCCATAGTCATTTGTTGTCATTGTGCTTACGCTGATATTTTAAGCACTCGTGACATTATCGGCTACAGTTAAGCTTATTTTTGCACTTGCCTTATGTAATTCAGACAGTTGTTCGAACTGACTTAAAAAGACATCTCTAAAAGACACAAAATGCAAGGCTGCCAAAAACGGCATAACAATTATCGCCAACAATCCTCCGCTGAATAGAATTAGCGTAATGCCGATTAAACTAATGAGTATCAGCGAATTGATTAGCAAAAAATTAATTTGTTCGGCTCTTCTTGATAAGCTGTATGCGTGTTTTATATCTAGGTCAAAAAATAAAACTAAGGGAATAACAAACCAAATACTTAAAAATGGAAATAAAGATTGAGCATAAAATGCTGCCAAAGGACATACAAAAAACAATATGCTGGCAAAAAAAATGAAGGGATAACTTAATTTAAATAAACTATTAGCCAGCACTGCATTGGATATCATTTCTTGTTGCTGATATGTATTAACATCTCCGCCAAATAAAAATAATGAGAATAAAAAAATAAATAATGCGATAAAACAAAGCAGTAAAAGAAATATCAACCACCCGCTAATCCCTAACACTGATAAATAAATCCATTTTTTTACACTTGATGCCTTAAGCAGCATTCTAATATTGTAGCCATCGCTGCGAACTGCGTTTATTAAATATACGCAAATTAAAAAAGGGGCTACAATTAGCGCAACTAGTAATGCAGCAAACCAATGAAAATATTTTAAGATCAGTACAAATAAAACGAATATTAACAATGTTATAATAATATTACTCAACCAGCCCTTAGTTTGTAGCTCCAAAGCTAAACGCGACCAGATTTTCCACATTTGTGGATCCACTTTTTTTGGCTCAATCGATGCCACTTTTGACCACCTTCATAACGTAAAATCCTTCGAACTCAATATTGCAGCACTGCCCTCACAATTGAAAAGAATACACCTAAGGCGATTTTATTTCCTTAATTAAGCAAAAGTTAAACAAAACGCCTATTAACTGTTTTTCATAGGGAAACTAGATAGGATCAAATAAGACTTGTAATTGGCTCATTTTCAAGGGAAATAAGCAATAAACTTCAAGCTGATAACAGAATCGATAACTTCTCAGTATTATCATAAAGTGTTATCATTAGTAAATGAGTTGTGTATCTGCTCAGACTTAAATGACATTCTGGAGCTACATTTTATTGTCAGACAACACTGATCAACAAATAGGTGGAAAATGGATATCGATAAAAGACTTGCCTTAATTCTTACTAGCCTAGCTACACTTTTTCTATTTTCGTGTGCTAGCGATACCGATGTTAATAAAGAAAATTTCACCAAGGCGATTAACGCCCATCTACACAAACAAGAAATTTGTTTTGAAGATAAAATCTTTGCCTTTCCTAGAGAAATATCTTCCAAAGAGAAATTGGGTGAAGGCCTCATCGTTAAATATGACGCACTCGCAGCAGCTGGCTTAGTCAGCCGAAAAATGTCTAGTAAACAAATAAAAGGCCCTGGACTAAAAATGACATTTGGAAGTGCTACCGTTTATGATTTAACTGCAACCGGGTTTCGACACTCGAAAAAATTAAAAACCAGTGGCAATAAAAAATACCGACGATTTTGTTTTGCAAATCCACACGCCTCCAGCGTTAAACATTTTTCTGCACCAGCAAATAAAGAAGGCAAAACAACCACTGAAGTTGTCTTTAAATACAGCCTGACAAATGTTGCCAAATGGGCAAGACAAAAGAAATTACTCGACACCTTCCCTCAGGTCAAACGGGAAATTGATAAATTAGATAGCCCAACAGAACAAAAAGCGACTTTAGTATTAACAAAGGAAAAATGGATATATAAAAAATAACTTCTAAAACATTCAAGAAGACAAGGCATGCCTCACGGCTGTCTCACAGTTTGGATTAAACAGGAGTACCTGACTTTAAGATCATAGATGTAAGTCTGAAAAGAACATTGAAATAACAGGGGTTAGGTTAGGTCGCATCCTACTCGCGTTGCTCATCAGTAGCTTAACCCTTGGTCGAAACATGAATTTTAGACGTCTGCCATGAGACTAGAAAATTTTAAATCTGAAACTGAATGATAGTTGTTTATTATAATTTTGAGGGATCTGTAGCCCGGCTCTTCACAACTGCAGGGATGCAGGAGGTAGAGCAACGCAGGAGCAGTTGCCGAGAAGCCAGTGACGCCATGGCGTTTACAGCAGCATAAATGATGATGGCTCAGTTATAAGACGAGTTAGTGTTATGCTTGAACCCAAATCCACCCCGGCCCTGAAGAGCCGGGCTACAGCAGATATTGAGTATCGCCCTTCCTATATACTTAAGTACACGGTTAACTGTGGGACAACAGTGAGGCCTGCCTAGTCTCAGCCAATTAATTACCGCCACGGTAAAATGTAAAAAGACTCGAAAAAAATCGAGTTAGTTCAATTTAATAATTTATCGTATTGCTCTAATGCTTCAACACCAAAACTTGCTGCGACATCTCGTGGAGTATTGCCTTGCTTAGTTTTTATATCAACTTGAGCGCCATTGTTTATTAAAAGCTGGACTCCCCTGAAATCAATTGGCATTTCAGCAGCCTGCGCTAGCTCGATTTCTGCGCGAATAGTGCAATGCAATACCGACCAACCATTATCATCTTGTGTATTTATATTAGCGCCATTTCGTATTAACCAATCTACGGCTTCGTAGTTTTCTGCCTCCATGGCGTAGTGTAATAAAGTCCAACCATCATCATACGACGTAGAATCCACATCTAGACCTTCCTTAATACAATTCTCAAAATGTTGCTGCCAACCTTGAGTCGTAAACAAATTGTCCATTACTGCGCGATCCATAGCAAATACTCCTTATTTTATGATTTTTACACAACATTTAATTCTTGCTGCAACGCCTTAGCTCACGTGGTCTTTACTCCGCATTAACCCTAGCCCGCATTTCTCACAGCCCGTCTACTGCGACGGCCCAATTGCATACTATGACTCGTTTTCACTCGGTCCAAGCGCTCGACATAGT
>QIKQ01000172.1 GCA_003233075.1 Gammaproteobacteria bacterium | reverse complement strand
GCTCGCTGCTGAGTACATCGAGTCCAGCACCAGCGATTTTTTTAGACAGCAAAGCTTGCGCCAGAGAGACCTCATCAATTAAGCCGCCCCTGGCAGTATTAATTAGAAGAGCATGTGGCGGCATTCGCTCCAAAACACTCGAATTAATAAACTGTTGATTTCGTTCTGTTAGAGGACAATGTAAACTTAGGATATCAGCTTGCTCGAGTAACTCGCTAAAGGGAACTCGCGCATGTGCTGAATTGGATAAAACACTACTCACATTTGGTTCATTGTCACTAACTTTACTACTTTCATCGGAAGAATAATCTCGAGCGCTAAGCAATACAGTCATACCAAATGCTTCCGCCACTTTTTCAACCGCCTTACCCAAATTACCGTAGCCAACTATACCCAACTTTTTACCGGCCAGCTCATTATATGGATAATTCAACAAGCTAAAACTGTCTTGCGCTTGCCACTCGCCTTTAATCACTGCTTCGCTATGCTCTGTCAACCGAGTAGTCAAGCTCAGTATTAAGGCAAACACATTCTGTACTACCGAAGCTGCAGCGTAATTTCTGACATTACAAACGGCGATATTATTTTCTAGTGCATACTCTAGATCAACATTATTCGTACCTGTCGCTGCAATGCAAATTAGCTTTAGATTAGGCACCTGCGCCAAAACACTTGCATCCAACATGACTTTGTTACTAATTATCACATGCGCCTGCTTTATACGTGTAAGCAATTGCTCATTCGAAGTATATTCATGATGGTCGATATCTAAAGGCAACTCGTTTAGCTTAGAGAAATCTAAGTCATTTCGGTCAACTGTTGATTCATCTAAAAAGACTGTTTTTAATTTTTTCATTTCGAATTGATATATCTGAAATTGATGCTTTATGCTACCCTCTTGGTAATCAAGAAACCAGAGATCTTTATATAAATCATGCTTTTCTATAAAAATGAGCCCAGCGTACAAGACCCAAATATACTGACGAAACCAAGTTTGACTGGTGTAATCTTGGTCAACTTAGGAACTCCCGACGAACCGACGCCTAGCGCGATTCGGCGTTACCTCGCTGAGTTTTTGTCGGACCGACGCATTATTGAAGCACCTAAATGGTTTTGGTATCCAATATTACACGGTATCATTTTGCGCACTCGACCAAAAAAAGTTGCGGCAAACTACAAAAAAGTTTGGACAGATGATGGCTCACCACTTTTAAATCACAGCATTAAACTCGCACAAGGTGTCGCGCAAAACTTTCCCAATAATGTAGTAGTTAAAACGGCAATGCGTTACGGCAATCCCTCTATTGAATCAGTGCTTAGTGAATTGAGAAATGAGAATTTACAACGACTTTTAGTTATTCCTCTGTTCCCACAGTATTCGGCGACAACAACTGCATCAGTCATTGATAAATTATCTTCAATATTAACTCAATGGCGCGTTATTCCCGAATATCGAATATTGACTGAGTATTATTCGCATCCATCATACATAGGAGCCATATGCGAGCAAATTAAATCTCATTGGCAACAAAAACAAAAAAGCGAAAAGCTTTTGTTTTCGTTTCATGGCCTACCTCAACAGTACATAAACGCAGGTGATATCTATCAGGTGCAGTGCACTGAAACCGCTAAACTTATTGCTCAACGCCTAGACCTAAAAGAAAGCGAGTGGATCATAAGCTTTCAATCTCTGTTTGGTCCTAAAAAATGGATTCAGCCTTACACCAGTGATACTTTGATAAAATTCGGCAAAGAAGGCATCAACTCAATCGATATTGTTTGCCCAGGTTTTGCTGTGGACTGCTTGGAGACGATTGAAGAAATTAATATTCAAAATCGAAAATTCTTTATGAATGCTGGGGGCAAGGACTTTCATTACATACCCGCTCTCAACCATGAAACCGCACATATCGATTTAATGACAAAACTGATTAAAGAAAATGCTTCAAACTGGATGTCCTAACTTGTAACAACTCATGTGAAATCTGATCTAAAACTTCAAATCGGTATTAGCAGCTGCCTACTAGGTGAGGCCGTTCGTTATGATGGTCAAAGCAAACTCAACCATACAATCAAAAATATTTTTCAAAATGACGTTGATTTTAATCTCCTATGTCCCGAAGTAGGTGCCGGATTGGGTGTGCCACGGCCGGCAATAGAGCTACATGAAAGCGACGAGAAAATTAGAGCACTCGGCACCGACGACATATCATTAGATGTTACGGATAAACTAATTCAATATGCAGAAGATTGCTTAGCAAAGATTGCCACATTCGATGCATATATTTTTAAAGCCAGATCGCCTAGTTGCGGAATAATCGATACACCCATCATCAGAGAAAAGTCGGTCGAGTATGGCGCCGGCCTTTTTACAAGTTTAGTTTCGAATGCTTACCCCTATATGCCAATGATCGATGAAGGCCAGCTTGAAGATTTCGCACCTATCGTAAAATTTATTGAGCACATGGCTATTTATCACGATTGGAAAAAAACTGACAATTCAAATATTAGGCAATTTCATGAAACTTATCAGCCCAAATTAAAAGTATATTCAGCAACTAAGTTCGCAGCCTTACATGAAATTTTTAACGAAGTAAATAACATAAACTTTAACGCTTACGCACAGCAACTGTTTGAAATTATTCGTCTTGATACGGATACAGAATTGCGTTTTAAATATTTAACTGCCAATGCAAAAAAAATAGCGACGCGCGCCAAAGAGTTGTGCACATCAGAATATTTTTGAACGCTACCTACTTTAACTAAAAATATTCAGTCATTGCGAAGTTGCAAAGTAACTGAAGCAATCTCCCAAACTCATAAATTACCGCGTATGGGGACGCACCAACGTACAACCCTATTTTTACGGAATATTTATCCCTTTTAAAGCGTAATATAGTGATTAAGCAACCCTTCTTTAGCAGCACCACCTTGGACATCAATAAGGGAGCTTGTACACGCCTCCTTCTCGATTGAGCAACAAAACGCAGAAAACGCATCGCTGGGTGGAGCATGCCCCAAAGCAAGTATTGTTGATGAGCATTCCACGCTTTGGTGACGCATTTATGGCAGCACTTTGCGTAGAACCAGACACATAATACTTGGTAGCGAGTAAAGATAAAAATCGCCAATTGATTTAGTATCCACGTAAGATGGATTATTAGACCCACAATAATGTAGATATCGTTTTATCCACGAAAGGTAAGTTTGCTCGGTACGAATGGCGTATTGCCGAATCGAATCGCTGCGCGAAATTGTTTAATGATTTCCCCCTGTCCATATAAGATTTCCCTAATAAGGTGTAATTAAGCATTCCAATGTGTCCTTTTGCACACAGTATCAGTTTATATGTTCTTGATAGTGAGGGGATTTAACAGTTAAACTAGGGAAACACTTTAAATCAATATACACCATAGTGGTGCGGCACTTATCCCACTTAGGTGTATACAATATGTTAGCTGCTAGGAAAATATAAATGTGTGCACAACGATATGACAATGCAAAATATCACTTAGAAACTGTCGATGAATTTGAGTTACCTGAAATTCATGCGTTTATACATGGAGGACTGTATTTAGGTTGGATAATAGAGAATGAGTTTTTAGATGGTGATTTTTTGGTCCATTTTATGGGCGATGTCCAAAAGTTTAAGAAAAGAGAGCTTACTGGCCCAGAGCTGTTGTGGAAGTGGGACGGAGCTTTGACAGATGATATGTTTAATGATGAGGGTAACAAATTTAGTAAATACTATTTTGATTTTGAAAATGGTCGATATATTGAAGATTATACTGAGATGTTAGCGAAGGAATTACCCTCGCCATTTCATGTTAAAGATACATGGGATAACTTTAATAAATTGAGTACTGTTATTAGTGAGCGGCATAAGCAATGGAAAAAGAAAGTAAAAAAATAGGATGTGATGCGCATTTAACAGCTAACAATACGCTGCAGGTTGACGCCTCTACCGTCACGCGATATGCTGCGCAAAACCCGCGCCGGCCACGAGTCGCACCTGAGCTTAACCGTTGCCGCTTAAAAAGATATGAGATATATCATAATTACATTACTGTTGTTAAGTAATAGTTCGGCATATGCATGTCTGGGTTATTCGGGACCTA
>QIKQ01000156.1 GCA_003233075.1 Gammaproteobacteria bacterium | reverse complement strand
ACACTATGTCGAGCGCTTGGACCGAGTGAAAACGAGTCATAGTATGCAATTGGGCCGTCGCAGTAGACGGGCTGTGAGAAATGCGGGTTAGACTTCAAAACACTAACACGAGTTAACACCAAGCTCTAGGCAGACAATTTAAAACAACGTGAAGGCGATATAATTTATCGTTTGCAAAGGTTTAAAGGTCAACAAGTTTATCTCTATCTTATGCTGGAGTTCCAATCTCAGCCTGACCGCTGGATGGCGTTGCGTTTTGCCACCTACGCCACCCTTCTCTGGCAGCATTTAGTTAAAGAAAAACAGCTTACTGCGAAGGGACTATTGCCGCCAATATTTGGTCTTGTGCTTTATAATGGGGAGGCGAGCTGGAGTGCGTCTACTCAACTGGCCGATTTAGTTGATTTATCTGATTCGACACATTTACAGGCCTTTCAACCTAAAATGCGCTATTATTTAGTTGAAGAAAACCAATATCGGAAAGAGAAAACAGGTTCTTTAAGTGGTATACTTTTTAGACAATAGAAAATTGTGAGTCCAAGCATCATTTGCCAGGATTAGTTGCGGAAATAATACTTTTGCTAGAGCAACCAGTATGGCGTAAGGTAAAACGCGATTTTTCTATTTGGTTACAGCAAGTGTGTTTGCCCGCAAAGGGTTTGGAAATTGAAACTCATCAGGTTGAGAATTTATCCGAGGTCAATAATATGTTGCAAACTAGAATGGCGAAATGGGAAGAAGAAATACTGGCTAAGGGTCGTGAGGAAGGCAAAATTAGCTTATTGGAACGCCAACTTAGACTTAAATTTGGCTCATTTCCTACCTGGGTCCAGGATAAATTGTAATCTGCTTCTGCCGAGGAGTTAGAGTGCTGGGCTATAAAAATATTCGATGCCGAGTCGCTTGAAGATTTACTGAATTGAATATTAAAAATTGAAAAATTGATAGATCTATAACTTTTATAATAATACGATTCTTAAGACCAAAGTATGTGTGCCAGCAGAGCCGGTAATGTGCAAAGCATTCTATTTATAGCAAGGGCGAAGTTCTGTAATAAGCGCCACGTTTCATTAAAAAGAAAACTTGTTATTTTTAGAGGTGCCCTTTAACCAAACAATTGTTAGTTTTGTTGTTGCGCTCTCTGAACAGTCAAAATACACTCGACTAAGTGAGCGATGTTATGAATAAAATATTCTTTATTTTGACTATAAGCTTATCCTTTTCCACATTGGCAGGAAAAATCATCTCCCTCGATACCAATCGTGGCGCTAGCCAGAAATTCTATTTGATGAAGCATAAAAGCGCCATTGCTAGCGTAATATTATTTGTCGGAGGCAAGGGCAAGCTTAAATTACATAAGGGTAAGCGGAAATTATTAAAGATGAATAATTTTTTAGCACGCTCGAGAATGTTATTTAAAAGGCAAAAATTCAATGTAGCAGTGATCGATGCACCGACTGACCAGCAGGGTGTAGAGGGTATGTTTCATGGTTTCAGAGCCACAAAAGATCACGCCGAGGATATTGCTCTAGTGGTGGACTATTTAAAGTTAAAATTTAATAAGCCGGTTTGGTTAGTGGGCACTAGTCGTGGCACAGAATCTGTGGCTAATGCTGCAATTCGATTAATGAATAAAATAGACGGCATAATTCTGACTGCCAGCATGACTGAGGAAAATCGTAAAGGAACTTCTTTGCCAGAAATGAAGCTGAAAAAAATAAAAGTTCCGGTTCAAGTCATTACTCATAAAGAAGATGCTTGTCATGTTACAACACCTCGGGGTTCGAAAAACTTAATAAAGAAATTTTCGCAATCAATTAAAACTGAACTGCAAGTGGTAAGCGGCGGTGATGAGCCAATATCGAAACCATGCAAAGCAAAATCTGCACATGGCTTTTTAGGCATCGAAAGAAAGGTTGTGAAACTAATTGCTATTTTTATACTTTCTCATTAGTCGTTAATATGAAAGAAGCTTAGAGCGGCTCTCTGGCGCTGTGAAACATGATTTAATTTAAAATTAGAAATAAATAAACTTTTTTGAACGCAAAAGCATAAGAACTAGTTTATTTTAATGATTATTGAGTGAAATGAAGTTTTATTGTTGATTAAATCAGCGAAAATATTTAATTAAGATAGTTATTATAACGCTAAGTATGATTGAAGTAGTAATAGGGAAGTAAATCTTACGTCCACCTTTGTCTATGACTATGTCGCCTGGTAATTTACCGAGACCAAGTTTTGTCAGTAATGGCCAGAGGATTGCCACCATCAGACAAATAAAACCAATAATAATAAAAACTCTTTGCATTGCCGTCTTTCCTGAGAAGTTAAATGCCACTAATAATCGATAGTTAACTCACTAGAAAGAGAGTTACAACTAAAGTGTTTTTACGCCTTGTTCTGTACCCAATAGTAATACGTCAGCGGGTCGATTTGCAAATAGACCGTTAGTAACAACGCCAGTAATATTGTTAATATCTTTTTCGAGTGCTGGTGGGTCGCTAATACTCAGATTACGCACATCAATTATTTGATTACCATTATCCGTTATGAAATTTTCTCGCCACACTGGATCGCCGCCCAATTTTACGATTTGTCGGGCAACATAACTGCGAGCCATTGGAATGACCTCAATTGGCAAAGGGAAATTGCCAAGAACGTCAACTAGTTTTGAGCCATCTGCAATGCAAATAAATTGGCCACTCACGGCAGCGACAATTTTTTCTCGGGTTAGTGCGCCACCGCCACCTTTGATTAAGTGCAACTGACTATTTGCTTCATCGGCACCATCAATATAAACCGCAATATCGTCAACAGTATTCAACTCATAAACAGGAATGCCGTGATCTTTTAAGCGTTCAGCACTGGCTTCTGAACTCGCCACTGTGCCTTTAATTCGATGCTTAATTTTTGCTAATTCATCGATGAAATAATTGGCAGTAGATCCAGTACCAATGCCAATAATGGCATCCTCTACTACATATTCGATTGCAGCTTGGGCGACTTGTTTTTTTAGCTCGTTTTGTTTCGATTGTTTATCACTTATTTTGCTATTCATCGTGTTAATCTCAGTTACGAATTAATTTATTAGAGGCGCAAATGATACCTGTGAAATCGCACCCTGTCACGGC
>QIKQ01000255.1 GCA_003233075.1 Gammaproteobacteria bacterium | reverse complement strand
GTTATAAATCATGCTATTCATCTCAGTTAATGATCTTTAATTGAGTGATGTTTAAAATGCAATTTACAAACGCGTTACATAAATTTGCAGTTAGAAAAATTAGCTTGTAACGAGTATATAGCTTATTTGATAAACTAGCCATGCAGCTTACAGATTGAGAGTGTGCCGAAGTAAGCATGTTCTATTAATTTTTGATAGTCTGCGATGTTAAGTTTTATCGGATTGCTTGTATTCGATGGATCTTGAAAGGCAGGTTCTGCTATGTCGTCAAGTGCAGATTTTGGTACACCGATTTCGGCAAGTGTATGTGGAATACCCAGATTACGTCTAAATTCCAATATCCAATTTAGAAAAGCATCAAAATGAGTGTCTTCCAGTTGAAGAATTGAGGATAAATGAGCCAGCTTAGTTTCAATTGCTGTTTTATTTCGAACAATAATGTACGGCAAAAGTACCGCATTAAGTAGTCCGTGATGCAGACGATAATATCCGCCTAATGGGTGAGCTAAGGCATGTATAGCACCCAAGCCTTTTTGAAAGGCAGTTGCGCCCATCATTGCAGCCGCGAGCATTTCACTACGAGCTTGCTGGTGCTTAGGCTCGCTGTACGCGACTGGCAAGTAGAATTTAATCGCTTGCATAGCTTGAAGTGCGATGCCATCAGCCATTGGGTGGTAACTAGGCGCACAATAAGCTTCGAAATTATGCACAAAAGCATCAATGCCGGTCGCGGCAGTAATGTGCTTAGGTAAGCCTACACTAAGCTCAGGATCAGCCAGTACAACGTCAGGCATCATTTGTGGGTGAAATATAATTTTTTTAGAAGAACTTAGCTCATCAATAATAACGGCTGCTCGACCCACTTCAGAGCCTGTCCCGGCAGTGGTTGGGATTGCTACACACCGAGCCATTCCGTCTGGATTAACCTTTAACCAATTATCAGCAATATCTTCAAAATCAAGAATAGGCCTATCTTGGCCAACCATCAGGGCAATGGCTTTGCCAGCATCAAGCGCACTGCCACCACCAAATGCGATTACGCCATTCGCTTGGCAGTGCTTGTATGCGAGCACGCCATTCTCGACATTTTGAGTTGTCGGATTAGAGTTTACATCGTAAAAAATATTGGCTTTAATACTTTGCTTGGCAAATTGCTGGAGACAACGTTGCGTTATTGGGTGATTGCCTAGTCCAGAATCTGTGACGAGCAAGGGCGCACTCATTTCAAGTTGCTCGCAAACTTCAACTATTTCTGAAATTCTACCCCAGCCAAATTTGATGTTAGTTGGGTAGTTCCAATTTGCATATAAGTAGTTATCGAGTTTCGTCATGTGAATTTCTCGTAAACTTAAAGGCGAGTTAGATTGGTTTTCTAGCTACTTTCTATTTCCGAAATAATATTGTTGATTATTTCAATCGGAAGAAAAAAACCGATATCCCAAACTTCATCATCTTTGCCAATTAAGATGGATACTAATTCCTCATCGCAAGCCCAGAATACTTCGCGACCTGCTGACTTGCCGAGTTGAATTGAACCGTCCTCCCACGGCGTGTTTTCAATTTTTTTTAGCGCGTCCAGACAATTATTTTGAAGTTCGATATTAAACTCAAAAAAATCACTTTGAAGTTTGAGGCTAATGTGTTTTGATTCATTTTTTTCAATACTAATTTCGGCGTTTAAAGCTTGTTCCATTTATTGTACTCACACTGCTATAAGGTTCTCATATAAAAAGACTTAGGTTGCGTTAGTCTCTCAAACGAAAGTTCAGATAAAGCATAACCTTTACCTGAGTCTTTTACGCCAGTCCAGGCTAAAGCAGGATCTAAGTAGTCGCATCGGTTCATAAATACTGTACCAGTTTGCAACTGATCGCCGATTCGTGCGGCGCGGTCAAAATCATTTGTCCAAATCGAGGCGGTTAAGCCATAACGACTATCGTTCATAAACTCAACGGCTTGACTGTCCGAGTCGACCGACATTATGCCAACAACTGGTCCAAAGCTTTCTTCCTTCATGATTGACATTGAATGATTTACATTGGTTAATACTTGTGGCGCAAGATATGCTGTGTTGCCCTCATCTTCTGCAAATAAGTTGCTGTCGATGCATGCAGTAGCGCCCATAGAAGTGGCCCGATTAATTTCCTCTCGGACAAAATTGGCAGCGTCTGTACTCACCATTGGCCCAAGCGTGGTTTCGGCTAATAATGGGCTCGCTAACTTATAAGAGTTTGTTTTAGTTAAGAAGCCTTGTAAAAAATCATCATAGATGGATTTGTGAACATAAAGTCGTTCAACCGCGCAGCATGATTGGCCAGAGTTAAAAAATACACCGTCAACTAATTGATTTATGGATTTATCAAGATTGGCATCCTGGCATACATAGGCGGGGTCTTTGGCACCCAACTCCAAGTTAATATCGATAAAACTGCCTGATGCCGCTTGCTCAATTTTTTTACCGGCTGCTATTGAGCCAGTAAAAGAGACGAAGTTAATATCCTCATGTTTGACTAGATTCAAAGTATTGTCGTGGTTTAAAAATACTTGCTGACATATGCCAGCTGGTAAACCAGCGTCTTTACAGGCTTGGACAATTCGATCCGCCGTGAGAGGCGTTTGCATTGAAGGTTTAATTAATACCGCATTTCCTGATACGAGCGCTGGAATTAATGAATTAACTGCGGTTAAGTACGGATAATTCCAAGGCACAATCATAAACGCGATACCTAAGGGTTCGCGTCGAATAAATCGTTTGGTTTGTTCGTTTTCTTGGATAGTAATGGTTTCTAATTTACGTTCTGCACATTCGAGTATAAAACTAGCGCGCTCTGCAAAACCGTTCATTTCACCCGGTGTATAGCGTAGTGGCCGACCCATTTGCCAGCTCAGTTCTTCAGCAATCGCGACTTGGTGAGACATCAGCGCATATATTATTTGATTGCAAAGAGAGATTCGTGTTGCAATTGGTTGTTTGGACCAGTCCCGCTGTGCTTTTTTTGCTTTTTCTAATATTGTAATGAGCTCAACTTCAGTCGTGAGTGGCTGCTCATGATAGACGCTATTGTCGACTGGAGAGATTGTTTGAATTAGTTCATGTGTCATTGAAATTGTAGTGTCCATAGTTTTAATTATCTTTCAGTTATAAATTATCTTTTAGTTTAACGTTAATGTAGGCCATTAAAGCCACAAGCTTTTTAGGATAGTCGAACTAGCCCGCATTTCTCACAGCCCGTCTACTGCGACGGCCCAATTGCATACTATGACTCGTTTTCACTCGGTCCAAGCGCTCGAAAACGG
>QIKQ01000087.1 GCA_003233075.1 Gammaproteobacteria bacterium | reverse complement strand
ATGATTTTTCCGATCCAGTGACCGCTATTGAACAAAACCAGCTCTCCGGTTGATGTTTTTCACACATTTCATTGAGCGCTTATTCTATAATAAATGGCTGTGGATATACTTGATTATTTGTCCCTGGCGGAAAAATTATTCCTTCTACCCCTGGGCATAAAACCCTGACCTAGATTTGGAGCTTGCTGTGAGAAAAAGCGCATATAAAACCGAATGGATAAACAGCCTGGCTCTGCTCTATCAGGGTAAAGTTCGCGATGTTTTCGAAATTGATGCTGAACGCCTGCTGATTATAGCCAGTGACCGCCTGTCTGCTTTCGATGTGGTTCTGCCTGAGCCAATACCGGGTAAAGGCGAAATCCTCACGCAGATTTCTAATTTCTGGTTTGCCCATACAGCCGCACTTATGCCTAATCATTGTCTTGATGGCGACCTGGCTGAGATTCTTGGTGATGCAGATCTAGCCCGCAAACTTCAGTATCGAGCAGTAATAGTTCGGCGGATGAAGCCCCTGCCAGTCGAGGCAATTGTCCGTGGTTATATTATTGGCTCCGGCTGGAAAGACTACCAAGCAACCGGGTCAATTTCCGGCATTCCTCTAAAACCAGGCCTGCAACTGGCAGAGCAGCTACCGCAACCAATCTTCACCCCCTCAACTAAAGCTGCCGTTGGCGATCATGACATCAATATTGACTTCTCCACAATGCAACAAACGATCGGCAAAGACCTGGCTGAAAATATCCGTACTGCCAGCTTGGAGATTTACGCACAGGCATCCGCCTATGCGCTAGAGCGAGGAATTATTATTGCCGATACCAAATTTGAATTTGGTCTGGATAGTGAAGGCAAATTACGCATCATTGATGAAATGTTAAGCCCGGACTCATCGCGTTTCTGGCCACAAGAATACTACCAACCCGGTATCTCGCCGCCCAGTTATGATAAACAATATATTCGTGACTATCTTGAAACTCTGGATTGGGATAAAACCGCGCCTGGACCGAAAGTGCCAGCCGAAATCATTCAGGCAACTACCGAGAAATATCAGTTAGCTTGGCAGTGTTTAAGAAGTGATTGATTTATATTGAGCAAGGGATCGCAGGCAGGCACCCCATACCTATATCCACACACAACAGAATTCGTCAAGAATCTTTACTTTAACTATATTTCTAGCCCATCGATAACGATACCGTTTTATCTCTCCGTAGGGTTACATATAATTTGAGTCAATTCGCAAAGTAAAAATACTTGAATCCATTCATTAGTAAATGGTACTATTTGCATGGCATTTACTTGTCACTTCTATCAAACTAATAGCAGGGTTTCCTATGAAGAAAGCACTTTTACTGATCGTTACTTTGGCTGTAATTTCCGGCTGCGCGACTAAATCGCAACTAAACCTTGGTCTAAGCCAAGACTTTTATACCCATAAAGAAATAGTTGTAGGTGTATATATGACGGAACTACCAAAAACTGATACTCATATTGTTGGGGCTCATTGTTTGCTTTGTTACGCGGTTGCCACTGGTGCGAACTCTAGTTTAACTAAGCAGATGAAAACTTTAAACTCAGAGGATCTAGAAGGATTAGACCAAAAAGTTGTAGATTTGATCGTATCAAAAGGGATAAGTGCTAAAATCATTGAGACGGAAATTATTATTAATGAACTTAAACAGTTTGACTCTAAAGAAGATAATTTCGCACGCAGGGATTTTCGTTCATTTAAAGACAAATTGAACATTGATAAGCTAGTGGTTATTGATTTGAATATGTTAGGTGCCTATCGAGCATATAATGGATATTTCCCTCAAGGCGGGCCAATGGGTGCTGTTATAGGTAGTGCATATACAATAGATCTAAAGACCAACCGTTATGAACTTTATGAAAAAATAGATTTCAAAATAAGCCCTGATGGAACTTGGGATGAACCACCAGCATTTCCTGGTGTAAGCAATTCTTTTTTCCAAGCAATTGAATTAACTAAAGAAAGAATATTGCAATTATTTTAATCTTATCGAGAAGTACTAGCACATAGCTTTAATTGACCAAGAGCACATGACTATGAAATTTTACCTTGTGTTAGTTATTACTCTATTGGTATCTGGCTGTGTGACAAAGCATACTGATGACTATGTAAAATATAGTCGGAATAGCTTAGGTCTGAAAGCTAAATTCTATGATTCCACGATATTCACAGTTAAATTTCAAAATAATACAATTGTAGATTTTCGCGGCGAATTTAACCGAAAACAAATGAATGCTAATGGTGCAATTCTTTACAGTGGAGACGCTGGTGCTGGAGGATTAGTTGCCCAATTGTTTGTTCACGCAGTTATCAATAATAGCGCCCAGAACAGTCACTTAAACGCTCAGCAAGTTAGTGCAAATATGGTGCTTGAGCCAATTAAAAATATACTCGATAAATTCATCCAAGCTGATCTACTTGATGAAAATAGTGACTTTATTGACAGCCGAAATAACGACACTGATTTTTATATTGAAAGCATGCCGATTTTCTTTCTATCTCAAGATTTACGGCATATAATTTTAAAAAATAAGATAAAAGTGACTTTTTTGGATAATAAGAAACCAATTTATGAAAACTTGATAGAAGTCATTTCTCCCCCTTTAGCGAATAAACCAAGCGTTGAAAAAATACAAGACAATGGTGGTGCGGCTTTTAAGGAATTTGCTAAAGATTTATTTCAGCACAGCTTATCTCTCGTCGTACTAGATCTAAAAAACAAATTGACAAGCGAAATAGAAAAAGAAAAAAGCCATAAGTTTTATCAGGGTGATAACTTGAGGGTTGAAAGAGGACAGGTCGTTTATCAGTTCAATGATATGGTAGTTATAAAAAACCTTAGAGGTTGGTTAATTGCTTATCCTAAAGTGCTAACTGAAAAATACAAAACAGAAAGTTAGACCCTTTTATAGATCATGTAGATTGTAGAGGAGATTCTGGACAGGCACCCTATATACAGTAATAGTCCGGCGGATGAAACCCTTGCCGGTTAAAGCCATTGTACGGGGCTATATTATTGACGAAATGCTAATCCCGTTTTTGGTCACTCAAAGATTACCGTGCCGGTATCTCACCACCCAGTTACGACAAACAGTTTATCCGTGACTATCTGGAAACCCTG
>QIKQ01000066.1 GCA_003233075.1 Gammaproteobacteria bacterium | reverse complement strand
TTTATCAGCAGTATTTTTACGCTCAATAAATTCTTTAATTGCTTGATTAATAATATAATTTTTACTTCTGTCAAGTTTAACTGCTAATTTTTCAAGTGGATTTTCAATTTCAGGTCGTAGTCGTATACTTGTAACGCCCATGATAATACCTATTTTGCGATACTTTGTAATACAGTGTGGCCTACAATTAATAAGAATTCAATATCTGAATTTGAGCTTATAACGAGGCTGTAGAAAAACCAGCTTTTGAAAGCTGTATTTACAGTCCAATATTTAAATATAAGATTCATTTACTTTGCTTGCATATTCTGGCGCAACGTGAACGCTGATTCTGGTGTGAAGGTGAACACTTTTGGTGTTTCACCAGAATAGGTGTTCACGTGACCAGAATATTTTCCACGCATTGATTTCTAACCACTGCTAACCTCCAGTGAATGCCTGGGACACATACTTTTCTAGTTCACATAAATTTTAGTATTACCGATTGAAATGTGCGCTTAAATTAATTACGAGGCTGACTCGGGCCTTATAATAAAATCAATATCTCATTTTATTAGCTGATATTTATATGTTAGAAACGCGGGTGTCCGAGCAAATGTTCTCCAGGATGTTCCTTTCCCCGTACCCTAAGTCTACTTTAAGGCATACCGAAGCTGTAGAAAATTAGCCTCGCTCAACAAAAACTGACATGGGTATTGTGATTGATTTTTCTTGCTGGGTCTGGCTTTGATTCAAAATTATCGGTTATGCGGGTGTCCGATGAATCACGGTGATAGCTTACCAAATTCCGCTTTTTTTGTTTTGCTCTTTTGGTATTTTAGATCGATTTTCAACTTAGCCCTGCCTGACATTTAAGTCAATTGTGCAAATTTAAGAAAGTCGTTAAAGGTTTTGTTTTTATAAATCATCAAGGTAAAGCTTATATGCAAGGCGATTACGAAAAATATGTACTGGAAGCTAGGTATAGCGAATAGTAATATAGTCTACTTTTGTTATCAAAAACGTTGATTTTTTTATAATATCTATGGGATTATAGAGCGATTAAACTAAAGTAATTTTTCTAAAATAAACAATAGCCGAATATACCATTTTAGTGAAATAATATAAGCGAGATACCATGTGATTGTCGGGAAATAATGGATACTATTGAAAATAATTTTTATCAATCACTAATACGAAAAGAGATCGATTGTGAAACCTTGCAAGTTTATAGTGATAGATTGCAAGAAAAAGATGACATACGTGGAGAACTGATTGCACTCACATTAGCGATTAAATCTGGAGAGACGAAAAAAACGCAAGCACTTAGCAATTATATTGATGATATAGAAAGTAAAATTAAAAAAAATGTTTTTGACTTGCCTGATTCTTTAGATAAAGCCGTCAATGTTGCTTGGCAATATGGCTTTGTGACTAAAATAGAAGTTCATGACCAAGAAGGCCTAAATTTACTGGGTAACTATATTCAGCCTTCTAAATTAGAGTCGTTGTATTCACTTAGATTGTGTTTTATTGATGACATTCATATACCGAAGTGGGTTCAAAAATTAAATTATATACGAGAGCTTGATTTAAGTATGTGTTGTCTTACTGAAATTCCTAACTGGATTTCAAACCTAAGCAATTTGACTAAATTAGATGTAAATAATAATAATATTACCAATCTACCAAACTGGTTAGGAAAATTAGATAACCTGCAGGTGCTTTCATTGCACGGCAATGAAATACGTGATTTACCTGATTGGATCGAGAACTTAACTGAGTTGCGTGAATTTACCATTGGTTTTAATAAAATTGAAAAAATCCCAGATTCTATTGGTAAATTAGCACGCTTAACTAATTTATTTTTAACTGATAATAAACTAACGGAATTACCGGTTTCAATTGGTGAATTGAGTCAATTGATGGAGTTGAGACTAGCAGAAAATGCTCTGACAAAATTGCCGGATACCATTGGAAATCTAACCAAGTTGGATTATCTTGATCTCAAAGAAAATAATCTTTCAAATCTCCCTGTTTCGTTCAGTCATCTAAAAAGCTTAACTAAGCTCGAATTCGAAGAAAATAAATTTACAGATATTCCTGATCCGGTTTTTAGTATTACGAGTTTACGTGAACTAAATTTTAATGACAACGCGCTGACGGAAATTCCTTCGCAAATAAAGAATCTAATTAATTTGAATACACTTAAAATCTGTCGTAATAATTTAGCGAAAATTAGCAATTCAATAGGCAATATGACCAGTTTAAAGGAAGTTGAACTCAATCATAATGAATTGACTCAGATACCGGACTCAATTACTCGCTTGAATCAGCTTAAAAGGCTTGATCTTTGGTCTAATCATTTGACGAAATTGCCTGAACGGATCGGAAACTTAGTCAAGTTAGAAGAGCTTCATCTTAGCGAAAATAAAATAAGCAGAATTCCAGCGTCAATAGGAGATCTAACTATTTTACGTGAACTTTTTGTTACTGAAAATAATCTAACAGCTATACCTGATACTATTGCTAACTTAATTCAATTGACTAAGTTATATTTGAGTGATAATAAAATAACGGCTATTCCTGATTGGATTGCTAATTTAAGTAAATTGGAAGATCTGATACTATCGGGAAATCATCTAACGTGTATTCCCGATAGTATAAATAATCTATACCATTTATGTGAATTTCGTATTCGCGATAACAATATCAATGAAATGCCTAAATGGCTAGAAAGCTTTCATTCATTAGTTTATCAAAATAGCAGAGAGCGATTTGATAGATTCGAAGAAAAATTTGGATTATATGAAACCTCATAATGAAGTTGATACATCGTAAGCGGCAATTTAACCCCTTTCTATACAACTGAAAGGGAAAGCTCAATACCCACTATGAATGCTTGGGACACCTACTTTTCTAGTTCACATAAATTTTAGCATTATCGATTGAAATGTGCACTTAAATTAATTACGAGGCTGACTCCGGCCTTGTAATCAAATCAATACCTCATTTTGTTAGCTGATATTTATATGCTAGAAACGCGGGTGATGTCCCAGCTAATGTATTCAACCGATTCCCACCTACCTATGTGGCGGGTGTTCTATTTATCGATATCGGACGTGCTTGGCAAGCGGGTGATCCAACGAGTGGTAATCAAGGTGTGTTAACTGACGTCGGCTTGG
>QIKQ01000170.1 GCA_003233075.1 Gammaproteobacteria bacterium | reverse complement strand
ATGATTCCATATCGCCCTCACTCTGTAAAAAGAGAGGTCACACTCTAATTCTATTCGATATCAAATGTCAAACTTGTGGGTAATTGAAAGGCTCTCGGGCCGCTTACGTACTTATGAATTTGTCGGACTAAGTTAAATGAAATGAGATGTTAATAAACTAATGGAAAATTCTAATTGGGCACGAAGATGAAAATATCGGGAATAATCCCAAGGATTGTCAACTCCCATTGGATTTGATGGCGGAGAACAACGGAGGGAAGGACTTTGACTAAGAAGAACATCGATCAATCGACCACACGGCGGACAGAGTGTCGGGGAAGTGTGTCGCATGGTTTGATGGATGTACGAGAACCAGTAATATAAGTTCTACGTCAAATACTTGAAGTAGGAGCCGTATACACTAGCAGTGTAAGCACGGGTCTGCGCGGGGGTGATGAGTAATCATCATTCCTACCGTGACCAAAGAAAGTGGCTTTGGCGGAAGCAACTTAAACATTAAAGGCAACAACTCCATTGACAAATACAGCTACCAAGTAACTGGATAAAAAAATGATGTTGGACGCTTATTTTTAATTGCCACCCAAATGCCTAACACCTAATTACATATTTTATTGATAACTGATTGTTTGTTGCTATCATAATAACCGGTCTCTATATCACAGTAATATTTTCCTGGACTAGCATTAGCAACCGCATTTTTGCATCTAGGGTAGTTAAACGCAGGTGGAGAATAATCGCAGTTAACGTGACTATTTGGAACTCCACCAGTGAATTGAGAATATTGCTCAGATACACGACAAAAATTCATCCTTGTTTCTGCTTCAGTCAAGCAAGCATTTACCTCGTCAGGAGTTCGTAATGCTTTTCTACTTTCTTCTGCGTCTTGTTTGATTTTTTGATAGACAAATATAGCCGCAATTAATTTTACCAATGTTTCGCCTGTACTCGGGTTATTTTTTCCGACAACAATTCCACCTTTCATTTGTTCTAATCTATCTTGGGCCTGAACCCTGGAATGACCTTTGCCATATTTTACAGCCTGGGTATAGAGTTGATGGGCCAGTTTAGGATTGTATCGTACCCCTTGAAGTCCGTGTTGATGTAGGTCGCCTAAATGAGTCAACGCATAGGCGTGCTTTTGGGCGGCAGCTTTTAGATACCACTTTAGTGCTTTTTTGATATTTTTAGGTAAGTCGATCTCGCCTTTTTCATACGCTTGACCAAGACTCATTTGCGACATTGGACACCCCTGGTTTGCAGAGGTTCGGTACCACTTTACAGCAGCATTAAGATCATGCTTTACGCCTTCTCCATATCGATAATACCATCCCAATAGATGTTGGGCCACAGCATAACCTTGTTCAGCTGATTTGAGCATCCAATGAAAAGATTTTTTTAAGTTATAATCTGCGCAACGGCAGTATTTATAATGGTGAGCCAGGTAATATTGATATTTTGCATCACCCTGTTTTGCTTTATATCGGATTTGTTTTAAAGTATCTGCGTTAAATTTTTTGAGGCCTAACATTTCTTTGCTGCAATTAGTTCCCGCTAAAGCTGTAGTATTTTTCGCACGAATTTTACTAAATTCCTTCTTCATCTTATTTATTTGTTCTTGGGTGGAATTAAACAAGCTTTGTTGTTTGCGTGACTCATGTCCTTTATGTAAGCTGCGCGATTCCATGCGTTTTTTAACGAGCTTAATCGAAGCTGATTTTTTGTGTTTTAAAACAAAAGCGCGACTTTCGTCGATATGCTTGGCAGGTGTCCCACCTAATTTCTTACGCTCATAACCAGGCCGCAAAGTTCCACTTTTTTTGTCGCGGTAAAAGATTAATGAAAATAGTGCCCGCTCTGCTTGTCCACCGTGACCACTGTAAGAGCTTCCACCTGGCTTTCGATGCACCCCCTTGATATAAATTTTGATAGACAAACCAGTTCTTCGGTAAGCCGGTATTTCAGGAAAAGCTCGCATCATTGCCGAGTAGAGGTATTTATTTACTCTTTCAACCTCTGATTCCGGATAAACATATCCGCTAATAGTACCGCAATCATAGCTACCGCAATCTTGCTTAACAGTCTTACGAGTAAAGTTAACAATCTTGCCTTTACTATCCAGGTTTCGAATATTAATCACTGTAAAATAATTGAAGCCACTCCCCCAACGCATTCCAATGCTGCCACCATGAGCGTTCAACAAAATACCGTAGTAACTACCCGTTTCATCTTTATGTAAAAACTTACCACCACTCGGAAAGTTATATTCATCCAGCTCTGAAGCCTGAGTAAACTGGCAAGTCAGTAATACACTTATAATAAGCGAAATGAATTTCATTCTACCAATTTCCTCTGGTCACGGCAGGAATGATGATTACTCATCACCCCCCGCAGATCCGTACTTACACTGCTAGCGTATACGGCTCCTACTTCGAGTATTTGGCGTAGAACCGAACATTTGGATAAGGATGTAATATCTTGGCTGAAGGAAGTCATATTTTTCCAAATGCCTATAAGTGGAAAATTAGAGGCATTTAACTTTACCACTTTCATTGATTATCACATGTCCTATATATACGACGCTTGTCCAATCCCAACATCCTACAATGTTAATCTCTTTTGGTTTTAAATTTGATTTACTATTTTGATTAGAAGCGAGGTGAGTATTTTTTATTCTATCATGCGTACTAATTATATTTTTCGATTGATCAATATCACTTTTAATGTAAGTAAGTACCGCAACTACCGTTCCAATTATCAAACAAACTATGGTAAGTATAGCTATAGTCTTTGAGAAGCCTGTTATTTTCGAATATTCCATGTAATGTATCCTGGTTTTTATATATTATTTAGAATCCCAATACTTTCTATTTTTCTGATGATTCCTCAAAAACCTTATACCATACCCATCCAAAAACTCCTGTGGTTATCACCCATACTATCCAAAATTCCTTCCCCAAAAAAGCCGTTGCTACGAATCCAGCGTCAGTCTATGCCATGTGATATTGCTGATGCAATAATTATTGCTACAACAGTAGCTACTATTGCAAAAATATAACGTAGTTTATTGTTTATATTATAGCACTGCTGTCCCGCTTAATATGAAAATATTTCATGAAACCTAGCTAAATAGGACTAAATTGATAGAGTTACTATTTGAGACATGAAAT
>QIKQ01000064.1 GCA_003233075.1 Gammaproteobacteria bacterium | reverse complement strand
CACTGCTGTCACATAAATATCTTGCTTCGATTTGGCAATTATCGAGCGATTAGGTCGCATTCAACCTTGCCCGTCGTTGCGAAGCTGCGAATGCAGCTGAAGCAATCTCCTAACGTAAATCATTGATAAGGAGATTGCTTCGGAGTGATTGGTGATCACACCTCGCAACGACGAATTCTTTTTAGATTCTTCTCATCATGATGGTGAATAATCTTGCGATTTTTATCATTATTAACGAGCGTAAGCTAAGTGCTAGTTTCATGTCCCAAATCGACATTCAATTGATTAGCGTTATGCTGATAGTGCTTAATGAAACATTATCAAAAACTGTGGGACAGCAGTGAGACATGTCTTATCTCTACATTGATTTTGCTTATATCAGTATATTATTCTTAAATGAAAACTAAGGTATTCCTAACTCATAAAATCACTCGGATCAAAACCTGCCTTTTTAAATAGCTCCCGGGCTTTATTATCATCTTGCTCAACTCCAGTACCGTCCTTGTACATCATGGCGAGTGTAGTAAGAGAGCCTGTCATGCCTTGTACTATGGCTAGTTCAAACCATTTAATAGCGCTTGGTCCATTTTGCTTGGTGCATTCTCCTAGCATATACATAACACCTAAGCCATGTTGGGCTAATGGGTAGCTTTGTTCAGCGGCTTTACTCATGTAATCAAATGCGAGAGATTCATTTACAACCATACCTAAACCATTTTGGCACATGATTGCCATTCGATATTGAGCTTCAGCGTTGCCCGCTTCCGCGAGTGGTTTCAATAAGGGATAAGCGGTGTTAAAATGCTTGCCTTCAAATGCGGCAATACCACTTGCTAGGCTTTGGTCATCAATTGACATAATTAGCTTCCAATGTGTCGTATTAGGGATAAAAGTGCGAAGGATTATAGCCTAGTTTTGGTGCTAGGTATCCCTTGGTATTGTGAGGGATTATTTGATAATTCAGGCAAAAGAAGTGTCAAAAAGTAGAGATCGGGATAGAGATCTAAATATCGATAAAGTAGCGTAAAGAAGTAATCAGCGAAACCATTAAGCAAAGAATAGAAAACACCATGAGCGAAGAAAAACTTAATAATTTGAATGTCGTATCTCAAGTGTTGTTACCAACGCCTGAAGAGATTAAAGCTAAGTTGCCAATTGGCGAAAAAGATATTGAATTTGTATCCAAAGGTCGCCAGCAAGTACGAAATATTATTGATGGCAAAGACCCTCGCCTATTGGTCGTCGTCGGACCTTGTTCAATTCACGATTTGAAAGCAGCCCGAGAGTACGCCGAACGATTACACTCCTTAGCGAAAGAAGTAGAAGACAGCTTGCTCATTATTATGCGGGTCTACTTTGAAAAACCCAGAACAACAGTAGGTTGGAAAGGATTGATTAATGATCCCTATATGGACGACTCTTTTCACATAGAGAAGGGGCTTTATTTAGCAAGAGAACTCTTATTAGATTTAACTAAAATGGGATTATTAACTGCGAGCGAAGCTTTAGATCCAATTACGCCTCAATATTTATCAGATTTAATTACCTGGACTGCGATTGGGGCAAGAACAACGGAGTCACAAACACACCGTGAAATGGCAAGTGGTTTGTCGATGCCAGTCGGCTTTAAAAATGGCACAGACGGTAGTTTAAACGTGGCGATCAACGCATTGTTTTCAGTTTCTCAGCCTCATCATTTTCTGGGTATAAATCAAAAAGGCGAATGTGCTGTTTTTCATACACGCGGTAATGGTTATGGTCATGTCGTCTTGCGAGGCGGTGGCGGTAAACCTAATTACGATGCCGCCAGCATTAAGGGATGCGAAGCGCAATTGAAAAAAGAAGGATTACCGCAGAATATAGTTGTGGATTGTAGTCACGGTAATTCCTCAAAAGATCATGCTAGACAATCTGCCGTGTTAGAAGATTGCATTAATCAAATAGCTGATGGTAATAAATCACTAATTGGCTTCATGTTTGAGAGTAATTTACACGAAGGAAATCAAGCAGTGCCGAAAGATTTGTCCGAATTAAAGTATGGAGTTTCGGTTACTGATGCTTGTGTCGATTGGCAAACTACCGAGTCGATGCTTCGAGCAGCGCATGATAAATTAAAACCTATTATCGAGTTAAGATCTAAGAAATAATAATTAAACCCCATCGTTGCATAAAATGTTGGATTCAGGGCTATTTTAATCGAGTATTATAGGCTCTCACGCAGTATTTTCTAGTGCGATCATAGTTCACACTATGTGAGTTCTAGAAAATACTGCGTGAGAGCCTAGAATGCCGGTAAAAATAGAGTGAAACGCTCCTGATCCGATATTTTATGCAACGATGGGGTAAACTACTCTAATTGACTTATTAAAGTGAATAAAATTTGATTAGGTCCGGAAGATGTATCGCCGCCTACTAGAGTGATTTTATATTTTTCTAATTGACTTTTTAGTTCGTTTGAAAATGCTTGTAAAAAAACATTCATTTTGTCGTTTTCTGAATTAGATAATATTAAATTAAGCAATAAATATTTTGGCTTTGCGTTTATTGCTCTGGCGTTATTGCTTAATACTCTTAAGCAGTCCGGAGTCTTTTCTTGACTAAATTCATATTCTTGATCAATTTGCAGCAGAAATGAGTCACTCGTAAGTGACTGGCTATGTAGCGCAAGGACAGCGCCGTCATCGCCAATGCCAATCACAATTTCGTTATTGTTATTTTGAAAATTAAAATAACGGTTTATTAAGTCAAATTCAGCCATATAAGTAATTCTTGAAATAGCTCCCGCGCTTAATCAGGATAATATGAATTTAGTTAAATATAGGTGAAGCAAAGCTATTATGTTTCGATCGCTAAAATATCGCAACTATCGATTGTATTTTTTTGGTCAGATCTTGTCTTTACAAGGCGGCTGGATGCAGAATGTTGCGCAAGCTTGGTGTTTTTGCATACTCAAGCAATTATTATTTATCTCTCTTATTTTTAGTTGTCATTGGTTAATGTCAGACAACCCTGGTTGCGTCCAGTAATACATTAATGCAGTTAAATATTCAAGACAAGCTTAGAGGCAGAGTGATGTCGGTTTTCTCAAGGGCACCTCTAATTGTGTCTATTTGCACGCTGGCGGCGTTGTCGAACTTTTTAAAATGCGGGGTCGCGCAGCGATAAACTGCGTGTAAAC
>QIKQ01000342.1 GCA_003233075.1 Gammaproteobacteria bacterium | reverse complement strand
ATACACAAGCAAAAATTTATTATTCAAACTTCAAACCGATAGCTCAAGACAAGTGTAAACCATTTAAAAAAATTAAAATACATTATATATAAAGGGATTACGAATTAAGTAAAATTAAACAAAATGTAGCAAAATAATTTATGCGCGTATTTAATTACAATATTAAACCTAATTAGTAACAAAGTTTACACTGCTTATACACACCTTATTAACAATGAGTACAAAATAAGCTACTGTTTAAAGATTAATCAGCCGCCTAATTAACTGATGTCCACTATAGGTCACAAATTTATTGCATAAAAGAACAAACTGTTCGTGAGACAGATAGTAGTTTCCTATAACTAAATTTACTCAATACTTCTCTGTTTCGGTCTAATGTGATACTCAATCCAATTAGATTATTGCCCGTATATTATTTTTTAAAATTAAACAATCTCAGTGCCATCCTGTTTTAGAATTAAAAAAATGCTGCAATTTATGCATTCCCTTTGAATAATCAGCATAAAGGTTATAAACTTGAGGCAATAAAACTTTATGATCATTTTAGATCAGAATGTGAAATGTTTACAAAATTCTCAAGGAATGAATGATATGCCAGAACATTCAACATTTGTCGAGTCTATGCAAATCGCACAAAATTCTTATCAACAAAAGGATTTTGAAGAAGCCGCTTTTCATTTAGCAGGTGCTCTTGCCCAAGACCCTCTTAATTCCGATGTGCTTGAGTTATTCGATCTAATAATAAATGAAGCACCCGAAATTGAGAATCTTGTTCCCGTTAAGGAAGAAAGCTATTATGGTGAACAAATCGCGCGGGCCTACATTGAATCTACTCAAGCAAATTACCAACAGGCAATATCACTTCTAATTAATGTTCTTAGCCAATTCCCTGATATAGGCCTAGAAAAGTGGCTACCCTCATGGCTAGCCGATGCTCGCTTCCGCAATGTTAATGTGGACATTGAGGAAATTAATGGCTTTATATCTGACCGACTAATGCATACATCTGGACGTATTCGACTTCGACCGTCTGAAACAGATTATTACAAACGATTTACCCAAGTCGTTTTCACACTCGTTAAGTATTTCCCAGAAGCAATTGATGTCCTCGTCATTGCATCACACATATTACGTCGAGCCGAACACCTAGATGATGCAATTCGTCTCGCATCAGACTCTTTAAAAAGAAACTCTGACCCAGATTCAGCAATTGCTCTCGCACTCGCCTATCGCGCTACCGGCCAATATAATCGAGCAATTAGCAGTTTTGAACAAGCCTATAAATTAGAAAAAGATCCCAGTTTTTTTCTTGAGATGGCTTATACCCGCTGGGATGCAGGTGGCCACAAGGCTGCTCTTAAATATTTAAAAAAGGCACTTAAAAAAGACGAGAGCCTTGAGAATGATACTGAATTTAATTGCATGATGAAATACTTGAAGGGCGAAGATGAGATCCATAACATTCTTGGCCCTGACGCAAAACCTGACGACATTAAATTGGTGGCCACGCCACTCGTTGGTTATTTATTTTCCGCTAAAGATTACTCTGTCGGAATATATGAGCAGGTTTCACAACACGGCTTAAAAGGAAACTCAATCCAAGTCACGGCACCCTGCATCGAGCCACCCAGCGCTCTACTCGCGCTTGCAATGGCCACTATCGGAACATTAGATTTAACTGAGTTAGAATATGAGTATCATGAAACACCCAAACCTGATCCTCGCGATTCAGATTTTGAGCCAAAATTAAAAGCTTGGAGTTATGACCTCGACACTGGACGCATTCCGATCCAAGCGGTCAAACGACCCAGAACAGATATTTCAGTATTAGTTTCAACTATTGCCGATCAAGCTTACTATTTGCCGCACTGGTGGAATCAAGCAAAACAGCTAATGAAAAACAATCCAGTCGATTTAAGTGAATTAATCGGCGCCATGGTTTATCCGCAACCTGCACCTGCACATTTTAAGACCAGCACTTGGATTAACCATCAACAAATCGCTTCTGCCTTACTTATTTCAGCCGCTGAAACTCAATGGCATGGTTCTTTGCGGAGGGAGATACTGCTCGACTTAATGCATGGCCCAATTGATTGGGTCACTGACAGTGTCTTAATCGCGCTAACTGAGGTTGCTCTCGATACACCCGACGCAATAACGGAAATTGCATACGAGTTTGAACAGCTCGCGAAACGCATACCAGATTTTGGCCACTGGAGCGTGTGTGCATATTTGCCCTTGTGTTATAAGCGACTGCCTGGTCGCTCGATTAGATCAATCAATAAATTGAATAACTTACTAAGTCAATACACCGAATCAGCCCAATCTTTTGGCTCGATCTGAGCCGGGATGCCTCACTGCTGTCCCACAAATAGTTTGTTGCGATGTGTAGCAGTTATCGAGGATCAGGTCGCATTCAACCTTACCCGTCGTTGCGAAGCTGCGAAAGCAGCTGAAGCAATCTCCTAACGTAAATCATTGATAAGGAGATTGCTTCGTCACTCATAATGGCGTGGCATGATAGCCCTAACAATTTGTTTTAAATAAAGTATTACTTAGTCACCCGAGTCAAAGTAAACGACGAAACATTCGCCTTTTTCCCATCTTTAAACAGTGTCCACTCCTGAATCATAGAGTTTTTCCCCTTAATACTGAGCTTCATTGAATGCATGTGCATGTCTTTTTTAGGATTCAAGTTCGTGCCACCAGCAAATTCGAAATCAATAGTGTCTTTTTTCATCGACTTAATTTTTAATTTCGGCTGATTGTGCATGGCGCAATAGTGCGTCATCGCTAATTTTTTATTTTGATCATGATAAACAGAAACCATTTCTTGCGGTGTATCTGGGAAATGAGTTTCAATCACTGTACTGCCGCCGCCGGCAACCTTGTACTTAATGGTAATGTCTTGCATTTTCTTATCCTTGCCCATTGGAGCTTTTCCCTTCCAAGTGCCTGCTAAGGTTTTCATCTTTTCAAATGCAGCAGAACCTTTATAAATCGGCATTTTATGCTCAGGTGTTTTATCTTTCCCAGCCGCGATGCTAAACACAGGAACTAACATTAATAGATAACTTACTACAACTAGGTTTTGTAGAGTAGACATTGATGCCTCCTATTTAAATAAGTAATTATAAACGCAAGGAAACATAATGCCCCTCACAGAACCGTACTTGAAGATT
>QIKQ01000114.1 GCA_003233075.1 Gammaproteobacteria bacterium | reverse complement strand
CAGCCACCGTTTTCGAGCGCTTGGACCGAGTGAAAACGAGTCATAGTATGCAATTGGGCCGTCGCAGTAGACGGGCTGTGAGAAATGCGGGTTAGTACACCTAAAATCCGTTAGACCAGTAAAATATTAAATTAGTTAGTTTTTCTGATTTTAGAGTATGTTAATATTGGATTCATATCGTCTACAGGGCACCTCTAATTGTGCCCTTTTGCTCTCTGGCGGCGTTGTCGGAGAACAAAATTGCTAATTTTAAGAGGTGCCCTACATGCAAACATCATTATTTGCAAAAATTTAGGAATATGTACAAACCATGAGAAAAAACCTACTCTTTACTCTATCATTAATGGCTAGCCTAATAAGTGGCTGTACAGGCGATAGCAATACTAAACGCTACTCCGATAAAAAACCTGTCCTAATCAAAACTATCTCGACTAATACTGGTAATATAGAAATTTATAAAAAACGTAAATTTAACAAACGTAAATCAAAAACTGGGTCTTATTTGACGTCGACTTATCGCTTTTACGTCAAGAATAATACTTCTCAGTCTTGGTGCGTCAATATTTCCTTAAAAAAGCAGAAAAATAATTCAATTCAGATATGGGTGCGTGGCAAAAGATACTTGTTTTATCGCGAACCAAGACTAATTTTATCAGGAAAAACCATTCGCTACGCAATGAGCTTATACTTGCCAAAACAAAGTTCTGTTAAATACCAAGCACACCACCGACTACCTAGTAATAGCGAGTTACGTTGGAAGCGATGTAAAAAATAAATTTCTTTTCGATGGCTCATTAAAAATTTAGTTTATTTATAAGAACTAAATCACAAAATTTTAGCTAACCCTGATTGTTTCTTGCGCAATTAAGCCTCGCTATAATCTATTTCATTTTATGAACTATGCTATAGTCAATAGAATAAATATTGGTATACGGAATTAACATTTGAATACTTTTATGGAAGGATTAAGCAAATGAACCTTAAGGAAGAAATAATTATAAACGACCCATCATCCTCAAGCTGGTTAAAGCAATCTATTGAACGAATTAGCAATAACAATATTAAAACAGCGCTTAACGAGACAGAAATACTACTTGCTCTCCTAAGACAACGAAGTAAATTGCAAAACAAACAAGTGAATCCAATTAATTAATATTTGCGAATGAAACAAAAGCAACTTAATCGTATAGTAAATATCCAAATAGTTGCTTTTTTGTTTTTCTGCTTTTTCCTAAATTCTAGTTTATCTAGTACCTACCCAACAGCATCCCGATTGCCTCAATGTACTAATAAGTTTAACTATTTTCTGAACTTTATGGTTAAAATTAGACCCCTGCAAACAGAAAAAATTAAATTCGATAATTTAATTAAGCACTTTAGGTCCAACAAAAAAAACTACCTTACTGCATGCTTAAAATTAAACAATCAAGAAATGAATAGCATCACTTTACTGCCATTTTTTACTACCACTACTTTCAAAAAACAGTCGAGTAAAACCATCGACCTGCCCAGTGTTTCTAAAAAACCTTTGAGTAAAGCTTCATCAAAATATCAATCGACTAATCGATTACAAAAATCACTTATTTTAACAATAGATAGAAATGGCGGTTATTTTTTGACACTTAAAAAAACTCGAAAAGGCAATCATGTAGCTAAATATTATTCCGTTAAAGGTAAAAAGTTGTCAATATTAAAACGGGCAATTAGAAGAATGTCGAGAAACGATAAAAGAATAAGAATTTTAATTAAAGCAAATAGCGCTTCTAGTCACCAAAGTTTTGTCATTGCTATGGACGCGATAGCTCAACTCGGATTTAAAAACCTGAGCATCAGTAACTCTGAGCTAAAAAAGTAGTAAACTTGCTTTCTATCGGTCAATTCTAGTTGACTTAATGCGTTTCCCATCAAACAATTATTCATAGCAGAAAAGTCACTAAAATTTATTCACACCCTCATTGCAATAGTTGGTTATACTATTAGCATATTTAAAACAATTAACTGACGTACGATCTTATACTTCAAGGGTTCACATGATCCACAAAACCAGCGATTTAAGAATCTCGCGAATAACACCAATCGATTCGCCAGAAAAAATATTCTTGGAAATTCCTGCTAGCGAACCAGCGGCGCTAATAGTCGAAAAAACCAGACATGCGATTCATCAAATTCTTAATTTTAAAGACGATAGAATACTGGCTATCATTGGACCCTGCTCTATTCATGATCCTGTCGCCGCGATTAAATATGCAGAAAAATTGTTAGCCCTAAGCAACAAATTATCAAAAGAGCTACTCATCGTTATGCGTGTTTACTTTGAAAAACCACGTACGCGAACTGGCTGGAAGGGATTAATCAATGATCCTAATCTAGATTCAAGCTTCGATATTAATAAAGGCATACGCATATCCAGAAAATTGTTACTAGATTTAAACAATATGGGGCTCGCTGCCGGGACCGAGTTTCTCGATATAGTGACAGGCCAATACACCTCTGATCTAATAAGTTGGGGTGCAATAGGTGCACGAACCACTGAAAGTCAGATTCATCGTGAAATGGCATCAGGGCTATCCTGCCCGGTAGGATTTAAGAATGGCACTGATGGCAATCTAATAATTGCTTGCGACGCCATGTACGCCTCTGCGCAAGCACACATATTTTTGTCGCCCACTAGGTCCGGTGAAACTGGTATATTCACAACCAAGGGCAATCCTGATACTCATGTTATTTTGCGCGGCGGAAAAACACCTAACTATGATGCTAAACACGTTCAATTGGCAATAGAAACCTTAAAACTGAACAGCTTACCGCCCCGTGTTATGATCGATCTCAGTCACGCCAATTGTGAAAAACAATTTAAAAAACAAATTGAAGTAGGAAAGAATGTCGCAAATCAAATTAGCGATGGAAACCCAAATATTATTGGTCTAATGTTAGAAAGTTTTCTACAGGAAGGCAGTCAAAAAATGACTAATATGGAAACAATGACCTTCGGTCAGAGTATCACCGATGCCTGCTTATGTTTTGAAGACACAAAACACTTGCTCAATGAAATTGCGAGCGCAGTAAAAAATAGACGAAAAATATCAACTAATATTTAATATCACTGCTGTCCCGCTTAATATGAAAATATTTCATGAAACCTAGCTAAATAGGACTAAATTGATAGAGTTACTATTTGAGACATGAA
>QIKQ01000291.1 GCA_003233075.1 Gammaproteobacteria bacterium | reverse complement strand
ACACTATATCGAGCGCTTGGACCGAGTGAAAACGAGTCATAGTATGCAATTGGGCCGTCGCAGTAGATGGGCTGTGAGAAATGCGGGCTAGCAGCTATTGTGCTAGCAAGAAGAGCCTCATTGAGGGGTAGAGAGCTATTATTTGCTATTAATTTACGTTGCAAGTCGTTGTAAGTCGATAATTAGTAGGGAAAAACATGTACATATAGCTTAAATATTGATAATTGTTATATATTCTAAGTCTAGGTCTGTACGGTTTGCGGGTATGTGAGTTATTGGCTGCAAATGTTGAGAACTAATTGGATTGTAAAAAATCGGGTAATTTCGAGATAAAACAAACACTTCAAGTAGACAGAGGGAAAACGATATTATAGAGTATATTATATTAAGAGACGGTTAATCAGATATTTTACGAAGTAATAAACAAATTCCACAATGCCCGTATCAGTTATTGAAATGATATTATATTTTTGAAATAACATGGTGAGACACGGGGAGACTCAATTAGGTAAACGCGCAGAAAGAGTATTAAAAATTGATGAATACAAAACAGTTAAAAAGTTTTAGTGGCCGAGCAATTCTAATGAGTATTATGTTTGCTTGTGGATTTCTAATCAGCATAACGAATGTTATGTCGGCTAAACTTCAGCCACTTCAAAAGCACCGTGATTCCACTAAGATAATTGTTGATTTAATAGGCAAAAATCATTATAGAAAAAAACCACTCAATAATGATTTATCCGCCACAATTTTTAAACGGTTTTTAGAAAATATGGATCCGAATCGAAATATTTTTCATGCTAAAGACGTGCGTAGCTTTGAGCAGTATCGCTGGAAGTTGGATGATTATCTTAAAAAAGCAGATTTGTCTCCTGCCTATGAAATGTATAATTTATTTAGAAAACGTGTGGACGAAAGAGCAGCCTATGCACTAAGCCTACTTAACCAACCCTTTAAATTTAACGTTGACGAATCCTATCAATTTGATCGAAGTGAGGCTCCCTGGGCTAAAAATAAAGCGAATTTAGATAAGCTTTGGTACAAACGAGTAAAAAATGATTATTTAAGTTTGAAGCTGTCGGGTAAAAAGAGCGATAAAGAAATTCGAAAAACATTGCGCAAACGTTATGAAAGATTAGCGAGACGCAATCAGCAGTCAAAGTCTGAGGATGTATACCAGTTATTTATTAATGCCTATACTTTGTCGATAGAGCCGCACACGAGTTATTTTTCACCTAGAACTTCAGAAGATTTTAAAATTCACATGAGTTTGTCACTTGAGGGAATTGGTGCAGCTTTGGGCATTGATAATGAGCATACTGTTATCAGGCGAATTATTCCGGGTGGCCCAGCAGACCTCAGCGGTAAATTGTACAAGACAGATAAAATCGTCGCAGTGGGTCAAGGTAAGAGCGGCAAACTAATCGATGTAGTTGGCTGGCGACTAGATGATGTCGTGCGAAAGATTCGGGGTCCCAAAGGTACTGTACTTCGACTTCAGATATTACCAAAAGGTTTGATTGGCTCTCCCATTAAAACGATTACTTTGGTTCGTAATAAGATTAAATTGCAAGATCAGGCCGCAAAACAAACAATTATTAAGATAGGCAAGGGCAAGAGACAAAGAAAAATAGGCGTTATTACCATTCCCACGTTTTACTTGGATTTTGATGCGCAATTCAGAGGCGATTCAGATTACCGAAGCACCACTAGAGATGTCTTAGCGATAATTAAAAATTTGAAACGTAAAAAAGTGGATGGCATTTTAATCGATCTGCGCAGCAATGGTGGTGGTTCTTTACGTGAAGCGACTACATTAACTGGTTTATTTATTCGCACAGGACCTGTTGTGCAAATTCGAAATTATATGGGCGCGATTGAAATGCAAAGGGACAATGATCCGGTTGAAGCTTATACAGGACCCTTAGCGGTTCTCGTTGATCGGGGTAGTGCCTCTGCATCAGAAATTTTTGCTGGTGCGATTCAGGATTATAAGCGCGGTATTATAATTGGAGAATCGACTTTTGGAAAAGGCACTGTGCAAACATTGATTGATCTTAACAGGTATAGATATAGAAATTTAAGGCAGAGATCTGTAGATAAATCATCGCTTAAGGTTTTATTAGGAAAAAATAAAAACGCCAACAAACTTGGTCAATTAAAATTGACTATTGCGCAGTTTTTTAGAGTGAATGGCGAAAGCACTCAGCACAGAGGCATAGTGCCAGATGTTAAACTTCCATCAATGTTTGGTGTAGATGACCAAGGCGAAAGTAGTTTTAAAAATGCCTTGCCATGGGACAAAATATCGCCTACTCGATACTACAAGAACCGTATGGCTTTATCCTCATTGAAATCAATTCGTTCGCAACATGTAAAACGCTTAAAATCAGATGTGGGTTTTAAATATTTCAATATGTTAGCAAATATTTTTAAGAACACAAAAGACCAGAAGTCTGTATCTTTGCTTGAATCAAAACGTAAAAAAGAACGCGAAAGTAGGGAATCAAAACGATTGCTTAGCGAAAATAAAATGCGTGCTTCTTTAGGCATGAAAGCTATTAAGAAAAACCATAAGCGAGATGATGACGAGGAAGAAGTAACGGCTAAAATTTTACTAAATGAAGCAGTGATAATTTTAGCTGACTTTATCAATGTAGATAAACAAGCACAGGCAATTGTTAAAGCTCAATAAGTTTTTCCACAAGTTATTAATTTGTATAGAGACAGGCATGCCTTGTCTCTACGAGTTAAACAATTGAATTTTGGAGATTGCCACAAAGTGTTCTGCGAACACTTTTCGCAACGACGCAAAGATTGGATAGATTGCTGTGCAATAATTGAATTTCAAATAGTTGAATGAATCTTCATGTAGACTAGACATGCCTCACTGCTGCCCCACGATTCAAGTTGTGGATAATGTCATTAAGATTATTCGATTTCACATGACCTTAATTTCAATTCAAATAGATCGTAATTTGATTCACTTTCGTAGAGACAAGGCATGCCTTGTCTCTGTTTCAAATGTTTCAATATTGAAACAATTTTAGGTAGAGCTTTGCAGCAACAGTTGCCGAGAATCCAAATCATTGATGAAATGAGTGGGCTAGCCCGCTTTTCTCACAGCACTTCGTAGCGAGACGGTTCAAGGGTATGCTATGACTCGTTTTCGCAACCGACAAGTGCGCAGGCATAG
>QIKQ01000299.1 GCA_003233075.1 Gammaproteobacteria bacterium | reverse complement strand
AAAAAAATGTGCTGAATATTAAGCAAGTTTTACAGGTAAAAAAAGCGTGGTTGGGTAAATGGATTTCGTTTGATGCCACTCTTGACAGCAGGAGCGATTGGAGCTGGATAAAGAAAATTGGCCCCACGTGGAAATTTTGGGACACAACAGCCACGCCAAAAATATGGAAAAACTTACCCAGAGCAGCATCTAATTATACTATTAATAACGTAATATTCGAAAAAAGCGGGGCAAACTATTTAGACAGAAACAATGCCGCTAACAAGTGGCCAGAAAGCTTTGTCGATCCACCTAATTACGATACTAAGAAACAAGCTTGGTTAGAGAATATTCATGATGTGTGGGATGAAAAATTCATATTTGAAAGAAAAGACTGCAAAAGTTCAGACAAAGCGTGTTGTGCTTGGGAGCTTAAATTTGATGTGCAATGGAGTGATACGCCAGGCGATAAGTTGATTTATATCATATGGGCCCAAGAATGGGAGCGTTCCAATGCCAAAGATTGGTATTTATCGGAACATCGCACCAGCGTTGCCGCTCATGAATGCGGACATTTGTTAGGGGCTTATGATGAATATACAGGAGGCGCGGTAGATACTGCCACCAATAAAATTCAGAACGACAGTATAATGGGTAGCAACCTCACTAATGCTATAGCACGGCATTTAAATGAATTGAGGGATCAAGTAGGTGCAAAAATAAATACTGCGATAGGTAAATCTTGGACGTTTGAAGTAAAAGCAAAATAAATTGAATACCATTCAGCATAGGAGGCCAAGTGAATATTGACGACAATATAATTTCGCAAAAACTAGATCAATTAAGAGCCGGCAATATAATCGATTTTTCTATCAAGCGGGGCACAAAGTGCGGTACGCCAGAACTTTGGGGCGAGGAAATCTCCTATGTATTGGGCGGTAACCAGCGCTATCATAGTATTCGAAGCGCAGTTGATGAAGGTGGCCAAGCCATAGGTAATTGGTATAGCGAAGCAGATCCAACAATATTCGAAGAATTACTTGCCGCTCTAGAACAAAGCCAGTTTTGGACACTTCAAAATGAAGCTATTTCGCCAGGAGAAGAGTATGTGTATTGGCAACTGATAATAGGAGAGCCAAACGAGCAGGAAATAGTTAGCATTACCTTTCCATACGACTCAACGCTAAAACAGACTTTACAGCCTCTTGATTTAATAATGCGTCGAGTTGCTTATTTGTTAAGTTCACAAAAGCTTGGGTATGAATTAATAATTTCTGTTGAATTAGACCGCACGACCAACCCAAGTAAAGTAGCTGTAAACTTGCACAACCTAGGAAATCAAGCCTGTAAGGTAGCAAACCCTTTAGCACAGGATTTTGATGATTTTAGTTCTGTGAGTATTGAAGTTGCCGCACCTGAAGACCCTGAAAATCCAACAGGATTGGGGTTTCAATACAGACCCATACCAATGAAAGTATTAGATTCATTAGAATCACCTTGGGGACAAACATACATTACACTTGCACCTAAACAATCAATTAGTGTTCCTATATTATCGATAATTGATGTAAAAGCCTTATATGGCCATTATCTACGGGCGGTATTTACCTGTTACGGCTATTCGCATGGTAATTCAATAGAAGAAAATCAAAAATTGTTACCTACAATTTTGGGTAAAGCTTTTTCGATTGAAACGGCAATTTAAACGATGAGAGTTAAATTTAGATTGGCTAGGATTGTAGTATTGTTATATACAATAATTGCAGTTAGTTCAGTTTTTATTCTTAACACAGTTCAAGCTAAGAATATCGAACGCAAACTGCCGACCGCGATTAACAATCTGCTGAATGACGATGAATGTATCGTCAGCCATTTTGCTTTGATTGATATCTCCATACCCTCACAAGAAAACTTACTTGCCAATACATGGCAAGATACTGACATCAAATTAAACCAATATCTAATAAAAGCGATGGCTAATCGAGCAGAGATATTTCTAGCTTGCCAAGTTAATCAAAGTGATGTTTTAAGTAGCCAGTACATCTTGCTCGACCTTGGCAGTCTAACCGTTATTTGGCGATATCTAGGAAGCAAATACTCAACGTTGAACGGCGGATTCAAAACCCATCAGATTCGATTAATTCGAGGAAATAATAATGACGATTCAGCACCGGCAAACATTGAATTGTTACAGACTACCTTACCTGCTAAACACGAGAAACCCTATATGCCGGGACCACCGCTAACCTTGCTATTTTCTTATCAGGAATCGATTGGTTATGTAAAAACTGAAACTCCTTAGTTTTGTATAGGATTTACCAAGCCACCCAGTGCGCCGAGATAAATCGGTAGAAGATCGGAGGTGCAAGTTGCATCGTAAGGTGTCGAGTTAAACGTTGACAGGGGAAACCATAGGCCGAGTATTGAGCTATAAAATTGGGGTCAGAACAAAATTAAATCTCAAACTTGGTTTTTACACTGCCCCAGTTTTCTCCCTCTAGTAAGCTTGTGTAAGCGCCGTCCTGTTTGAATTTCTAACTCCTGCTTAAATTTATTGTTACCTAATGCCATGCCTGAATTTAAGGCTACTCTAATTTCACCCAATAACTTATGTTCAATATGCGTGACAAATAACTGTCGATAGTTAGATTGTCTTTCTAAGGTATTTCTGCCGAGCGCTGTATATAATACATGAGGGGTGCAAAGACTCGACGATTTGCTTAATCCATTTATTTGATAGCTCGACCACACATAGTCAGCTGGCTCTTCAACAATACCGGCTCGCACAGGGTTCAGTTCAATATATCGATAAAGATGCAATAGATAACTTTCATCCTCAACTAAGCACGATTTGAAACGACCTTCCCACAATGTCCCTGTTCTGCCGTGGCACTGGTTGAAATAACGTACATACTGCCTGCCCAGTGCCTGCATCATTTGACTGATACTATTTAACTTGCGCGGTGTACAAAGTAAATGAACATGGTTGCTCATTAACACCCAGGCGTGAATATCAACGTCAAATTTCACCGAGAATTCTTTTAACCATTTTACGTATGCAATAAAGTCCAACTCACCACCAAAGCAGATTTGGCGGTTGTTGCCTCTTTGAATAACATGTTGCGGAATACCTATTGGGCAAATACGGGGTAAGCGAGTCATTAGCTGCATTACTCATTGGTTGTCGTCCATGAATAGTTGAGTATAGCTTATGGCTTATTTAATTTTGTTCT
>QIKQ01000357.1 GCA_003233075.1 Gammaproteobacteria bacterium | reverse complement strand
CATATCGATACATTTTCCCAGATGCAATACCGTCAAAATTTATCCCAGGTACGCCATCCATATTGTTTGGTAAAATTATGCCGTGCCAATGGATTGAGCTATCGGCATTTAGTTTGTTATGCACATTAAGTACTACTCGCTGACCTTCTTTCCAACGCAAAATAGGCGAGGGCACAGTGCCATTTACCGTTGTTGCAATGCGTGGCGTACCCGTAAAATTAACAGAGGCGTATTCGCAGTAAAGATCGAATTTATTGCCTCGTAACGTTTTCACCGCACTTTGGGCTAGCGGATTTGCAGCGAACGAGGGACTTAGGGGTAAACCGAGGCCTGCCGCAGCAACTGCAATTCCAGCACCAGTAACAAAAGTCCGACGTGAATTATCGATTTGTTCGCATTGGCGTTCCAAATCATTCAATGTATCAAATTTTCTTTTCATGGCGTTCTCCGCTCATATAGTTAGCAACGAAACGTTAAGAAACAAAACAATTAAAGATAATTAAACTTTATCTAGACGTTTCATTCGAATCTTTGCTTTTCGAATTAATTAATCAAATACCATAAATTAATATGGCTTATCTTAATATAGAATATAGCTAATGAATTTAGCTGAGATTAGTTAACTGAATCGGCGGTCTAAAGAGGGAGTAGGAAAAACGTTCAAAAACAGAAAGCTTAATTGTGTTTGAAATTGTTTGTTTTGTGATTGGAATAAAAAGATGAATTTTTGAAGAGAAAAATTGGTATAAGGCGGCGGCATTAATACATTCTGAACTAGTAGCTTGTGATTCGCAATGATCGATACAAGATTCTTTGGCGGTATTTGCATAATCTATTTTTAAAATCGTACTCACTTGTGCCAAGCTATGAGCTGAGTAGTCTGAAGTATGGTTTGAAGAAAAACCGGCGTATAGCTGCGCCGTGCTTGAAACTAGAAGCGAAATAAGCACAAAATAGCTAATTAATTTCCGATTTTTATACATCAGTTCACTATATCATAGATATCGCAGATAATATGCGCAATATTTCATCAGATTAACAAATAATAAACGTAAAGACTTACACTCTGAACACAGATCTATTTTTTAGTTCCAAATTTTTAGTAAATTAATGGACTGCCCCGCAGCAACAAGCTGCGAGGTAAGCTGAATCTACTATTGATTGAACAAGCAAACGTGGCCGCCAGCCGTATTACCGGAGAGCGCGAAAAAGGCGTTTAGTCCCTCAAACCGATTCAAACCGCACTGATTTTCCAGCGTGCGAAGTAGCGCAAGCAAAAAGTGTGGTATCCAAGATCGCATTGAGGTGGTGTTATAATGCGGACTAGGGGGCCTCTGATCAATTCATCAAGCAAAGAATTACAAGGTAAATCAATTCGAAAAAACTAATTTACACACTAGTCTGTCGTTACACGGCCCCGTATTTTGAGAATTAATTTAACGCAGTAAAATCTGTTTCAGGGATTAATCAGAACCTCCCTATACTTGTATACGCATGATTTCCTTGTAAGCATCAACCATTTTATTTCTAACCTGCATTAATGCTTCAAATGAAACAGATGATTTTTGAACCGCGATCATGACTTGAGCCAAATTAACATCGGGTGCCCCTTGTACAAATGACTCCGTTAATGCTCCCGCATTTTTTTGTGTTTGACTCACTGAATCTATAGATTGCTTAAGTAATTCGGCAAACCCAGTTTGTGTACTGCTTGCTGTATTCTCCAGCGCTAAGCCTTGTGCTTTGGATGTCATTACTCGCATTTGAGCAATCACACTTTGTACGTCAATGTCACTCACTGAATTCCCCTTATAAATTAAAACACGCATTTAGCCGGTTTATTAGAAATAGGGCCAAAAGTCGTGAAGAGAGAGTTTTGACACTACTATTGCTTTATATCTTAGGTGCAATATTAATGCCCAGCAAAAATTAGACCTATTATCAAAGCCTTAGCCTTATTTCTTAAGGGTATGTCAAGAATCTATCGAAACTCATAATTTTTAGATGGATTACATTTTAAGTGTTGAACTGTTTCGCGATGAAATACAGTTAAAAAAGGCCAAGAAAACATCCTTCGTTTTATCGAAAACTCCTAAACTAGTTATTCGTTAAATCTATGTGGTGTACTCCTATTTTTTCGAATCAATTTCATCAATAATAGGACAACCATCCTGGCTTGAGTGGCATAAATTTAAAAGTAATTTGAGTTCATTACGAAGAGTGGTAAGTTCTTGAAGATGTTTTTCGATAGCGTCAAATTTTATTTGTGTTAATTGTCGCACTTCATCTTTGGCGTGTTGAGGGTCCTGTCGCATCTGAAGTAGATCTTTGATTTCAGCTAAACTAAAATTCATTCGCTGAGCGCGTTTTATAAACCGCAAACTTGATAATTCTTTTTCGCCATAAACTCGCACACCAGATTGGTTTCGGCTTACCTTTGCTAAAAGACCACATTTTTCGTAATAACGCAAGGTATCAACTGTTAAATCCGTTAGCTTAGAAACATCACCTATTTTATAGTTTTGTGTCATAGTTCTCTTAAGACCTCGCTATCAAGTAATGGTTTCAATAAAATTAAAATTCCTAACACTTAATTTTAAGAAAAGTAGCATTAAGCGTAGCCAATAATAAAAATATTCATGTGGACAATAATATACTCGGTATGAAGCTAGCCCAAACGAGCGGCTTTATAAAGCTCACTAAGCCAAGCAGTAATCCTACGTAGAGTATCGATCGGATAATCCAAACCGATAGTAAAGATCGACAACATTTTTTTGTATTTAGTTGATGTGCTCGAACAATATAGTGTGTGTTAGTTGCAATTGTGTTGGCGTCAAAAAAACCCAGTAAACCTAATAAACTTGCGCTTAGAAAAAGAGTAGTCGCCATCTTTCATTTCGCTTTAAGAGTATTATCTAGCAATTTGCGTAATTTTTTGACTGATGGCAATCCAGTAAAACAAAGCTTACCGTCAATGGCTAGAGCAGGAGTGGCTAAGACGCCGAGTTGTACCGCATAATCGAGTTGCTCCAGCACATCGATCTCGACTATCTCAAGACAGTGTGAATCGTAATCATCAATTAATTTATGTATATTAGCTTTTGCTTGGTGGAACTAAAAATTTCTAGTTTGATCGACACATCAATCATCCTCTTAGTAATAATAATGCTCGCCAAGAAATTGCATTGAGTATTCGACAGTCCTTCGCGACAAATAAGTCCGACTTAAAAAAACATTAACACAAGTTTATTACCTGGAGTTGACTCCACATCAAGGACTTTTTAACAAATAACAATAAATTTCAATCGAAGTCTTTTCTCTAAGCTTAAGGCTTAATTAGTCTTACTTTAAACAATACTTTGTCATCAAAGACTATCGTACTGAAAGTATAGCTTAATTGATAAAAAACAATCTCTTATAGAATATTTATCAGCGTCATTCGACCAATTTACCAATATTTAATCTAAATTATTGCTTAATTAAGCAGCGGCACGCATCTAGTACCGCTCAAAATAGGTATAATTGCGACTTGACCTTGAGTTAACTCCACGCTGTAAACTGTTATTGAAATCGTTTATTCAGACAAATTTGATCATATTCTGCAATAGAATTGAACCTGGACCTAGGTCTAGATGGTCCTAGTATATATAAACCATCTAGATTATTTTTTGGTGTATTTGAGGAACATTTAAATGAAGCATTTAATATTTATTTTAATAGTCAGTTTTAGTTTTTCGGTTTTAGCTAGCGGAAGCCGGTATTCCATGCGCGTGGATGGCCTAGCTTGTCCTTATTGCGCTTATGGAATAGAAAAAAAGCTAAAAAAGATTTCGGGCATAAGCAATATAAAAGTAAACCTTGAAAAAGGTTTGGTAACAGTTGATGCCAGTGATGGCACAACGTTGAGTGAGCAGCAAATGAAAACTTTATTTAAAGATGCCGGATTTACCTATCGAAGCATGGTACAGAAGAAATTTTAATTCGGATCAGTGGAGTACTTTTTTAAATGAACAGCCAAGAGCCTGCAATATTTGTCAAAACGGATAATATACCGAATGACAGGAAGGAACGCAGTATTACTTACTTTACGCTTTTTACCACAACGGGCACTTTAATTTGTTGTGCCTTACCCATTATTTTAGTCACACTGGGTTTAGGAGCTGCTGTCGCCTCTATGACGAGTGTTTTTCCATTCTTAATTACCTTAAGTCTATACAAAGCTTGGGTATTTACTTTTTCAGGGCTTATGTTAAGTCTATCGGGTTGGCTTATGTATCGTCCAGGTCGTGCTTGTCCTACCGATCCAACTCTTGCAGCAAAATGTAGCAACGCGCATAAATGGAATAAACGAATATTTTGGAGTTCCGTTATTATTTGGTGTTTAGGATTTTTTGCTGCATTCTTGGCTTTGCCACTCAGAATTTGGATAGATTTCTAAAAAATTAAAACGCAGACAAAAATATAGATTGATAAAAATATAAATTATAGGTTAATCATGAAAAATAAAGCGTTAAAGGGATTGTTGTACATTGCTGTCCTCGTAGTTACTCACATTAATCTGCTACTGGCTGCCCCTATTACTTTTAATACTGCTTTGCCTGTCGCAAAAGGGGAGTTTCTATTTCGCCAACAACTCATTATCAATCAATCAGGTGATGACCCGAGTGGTGTTAATCGAAACCGTCGAGAAAAAACCGCAATTACCGCTATGGGCTATGGGATTAATTCACGCTGGTCTGTTTTTGGGATACTGCCTTATCGAAATATTAGGCTTGAATTGGATTCTGGAGTACAACGTCTGAACCGTGAAAATAAGCAGCTAGGTGATCTGACTGTGTTTGCACGTTATAGCGCTTACCAAAATAATCAACGTGGAAAAACGATGCGTCTAGCATCTTTTTTCGGGCTTAAATTATCAGCTGGTAAAGATCAGGCAAGCGACAATCTCGGTATTCTACCTCAAGCGGTACAGACCTCGACAGGTTCAACTGATGTTTTCGGAGGACTGGTAGCGACTTATCAAACATTAAAATATCAACTCGATGCTCAAATTAGTTATCGAATCAATAATGAAGCAAATAGTTTTCAGGCCGGTAATATTTTTAGAGTAGATGGTTCCTTACAGTATCGACTCTGGATGTCTAAACCTAAAAACGGTTTACCACATTATCTCTACGGAGTGATTGAACTTAATGTGATTAATCAGGAAAAAAATAAAGTTAGTAGCGTAGATGATCCGAATTCAAATGGTACTCGACTTTTTGTAAGTCCGGGCATTCAGTACGTGACGAAACGTTGGATAGTGGAAGGGGC
>QIKQ01000178.1 GCA_003233075.1 Gammaproteobacteria bacterium | reverse complement strand
CTGAGCAAAGGAAATAGGAACAACCGCTTCCTCATCTTCAAATGTGACTAATTCCCAGGCACTTTTATCGGCTATCAAATCGTGCAACAAGAGGTTATTTAGAGCGTGACCGGACTTATACCCACTGAATGCTCCAATCAAACTACGACCCAATAAATACAAGTCGCCTATTGCATCCAGAACTTTATGTTTTACAAACTCATCGTGGTAGCGCAGACCATCTTCATTGAGAACACGAAAATCATCGACAACTATGGCGTTATCTAAACTGCCACCAAGAGCCAGCTTTCGATCTCTCAACCATTCTAAATCTTTAAGAAAACCAAATGTTCGGGCGCGACTCACCTCTTTAACAAAAGAGGTGCTGGAAAAATCAACGGTCGCTTTCTTGCTAGAAAATGCAGGATGGTCAAAGTCAATTTCAAAAGTCACTTTAAACCCTTCAAACGGTTCAAATTTTGCCCATTTATCGCCATCTTCAACAATAATAGTTTTTTTAATGCGAATAAATTGCTTAGGCGTATTTTGTTCGATAATTCCAGCGGACTGGACAAGAAACACAAACGGGCCTGCGCTGCCATCCATTATCGGTACCTCTTCAGAGCTCAGATCAATATAGGCATTATCAATTCCCAGGCCAGCAAGTGCAGAGAGTAAATGCTCTACCGTTGAGATGCGAACTCCGTCTTTAGTCAATGTAGTAGAGAGCTGCGTATCGCCCACATTTTCTGATCTAGCGGGTATGTCTACCCTAGGAGTTAAGTCCACCCGACGAAAAACAATACCCGTATCAATGGCAGCAGGGCGCAGTGTCAAATAGACCTTATTTCCAGTATGAAGCCCAACACCTGTCGCCCGGATAACATTTTTTAAAGTGCGTTGTTTAATCATCTCATTTATTGCCTATAATACCGGAGTACGCCACCGCTGAAGCGCGGGCTGCATATTATCACAGCTGACGATCAGCGCCTAGCATATCACCTACAATCAGTCAGGGTTTATTTTACTCTCGCTCTATAAGCAGCCCCGTTTGTTATCTTTAGGGATGAGGCAAAAATTAAAGTACCAATATCGCGCAGGGGTTTTGTTGGTAGTTTTTATTGCAACGTCGGGCGCATAGTGAGCTATGCAACCCAAGTTGCAATGAAAAATACCGACAAAAAAACTCGCTAGATTGGTATTTTAATAAATGCCTCATCCCTAACATGTCGTTAAAATAGAACGCTACCTAAGGAACAGGTATTAAAATGAGAGATATAAAGCACAATAATATGCTGCTGGTTTTTGCGACATTTGTAATTACAACATTGCAAAAAATTCATACTTAAGATATTAACTCCTATGCCGATAAAAACAACAAGGGGATTTTTCCAAGCTGGCCTAATGAACAAATTTTATAACATCCGAAACGACCTAAAAAGTTTCAGATAAGTTATTTCGTGCATGCCCATGAACGAACGGCACCAAACAGAACATTTAACCTAAATACAATATTGAATAATTTTTGAAATACGAGACTTGACCGAATAATTCTCTTTTCTTAGTTTAAGGAGTACCTCAACAATGAACGACCTACTGGATTCAACATTAGCCACATTGTCTTTAGAGCTTTCTCCTATCGGTGTCTTGATCATTAATGAAAACGGAGCTATTTCTTTTTCTAACAAAACATTCAGAACTATTTTTGGTATAAAAAACACGCCTGACAATATCGACTCTGCGTTACTTCCTGAAACACTTAAAGAAGTTATAAAAAACCAAAAAAAAGAAATGACAATGTACAATCAAGCAACCAATGAACAACATTTCTACAAATGCTGGCATAACGAATCTGTTGATAGCAATGGTAATTCTATTAAATATTTTCTCGACGTCACGAAAATAACTCACGTCTACCAAGAGCGTGACCGCCTGGAAGATGAACTATCCAAAGTGTCTACACGCGACCTTAAAACGGGACTCCCTAATAAAACTGCATTACTGCAATGCCTCGAACCCCTTATTTCACGTAGCCGTCGCTATAACAATCCTCTTTCACTTATTCGCCTCTGCATACAAGAAAAAACAGAAAAAACTAATAGCCTGGAAAAAATCATGCTTACTTTAGCGCATTTTCTCAAAGATAAAATGCGCTGGGCGGACATAATAGGCAGATTAACAAACAATGAATTTCTATTAATACTACCCGAAACAGAAGAGCAAGACGCACGCAGCTTGGCTCGAAAATTAACAGAAAAACTACACCTTTTATCTGAAAACGAACAAAATACGACACTTTATTTTTCTATAAAATATGGTGTTTCCAGCTGGTCCAAAGGCGATGATATGATGCGTTTAATCAATAAAACAAAACAGCACCTTTCACAAAATGAAGCGGCTTAGAAGTCTGTACGCTCGCCCCTTGAAATATGATCCTGAGAAATTAGTTAGCTGCAAAAATGGTTAATAACTTTCTTCAGCCCATAGCGCACTACAAGCAACCCTTTCGCTGTATAAATTACGACCCGGAGCCGCGTTCCACTGATTTTTTTCGATTACTGTCTTTACTATGGGGTCCACTTTAGTAGTCATGGTGACATTGTAAAACTAAAAAGAGATTATACGAGATTAGTTGGTTTTTTTGATGAGTTTAAAGCTATTGCGCCACAGTTGACTTCATTGGAATGCTGGTGCCGAATTTTAGCAAAAGCGATGGAAAAATTTAGAGTAGATATTGAGCCGAACCGTCAACCCCATTCCCGATGGTCTAAAATAGGAAGTAATTCTGCGCCCATTTCTAAGCCACCCATTTTTTCCCCTGCGCGGCAAACTCAACAATTAAATCAAAAACGTTATCATTTTTTTCTTTAAACAAAATTCGATCATAGCTCTTAGGCAAATCATTATCTAAAACCTGCTCAACCGCCGCCTTCACCGTAAGCTGGGTTTGACTGTCTTTCCACCAATCCTGAACCAGCACTTTTGGGTGTTCTTCCAGCAAGCGCGTGATCAAATGTTTTGCTGCCAGTTTTACCGCTTGCTCGTCCGCCTTAGTCAGCTTATCTTTCTTTAGAATATCGTAAAGCTCCAACTCATCTTCCGTTAAACCTTCACGTACATGGCGCTCATCTTCGTCTTTCATACTTTGCGTAAACTTCAGCAAATCATCAAAATAATTTTCATTGGATGAGCCACCTGAATTGTATTTGTCCACAATGTCCTGCATTTTTTGGGCGAAATCGATTCGGGTATGATTTT
>QIKQ01000247.1 GCA_003233075.1 Gammaproteobacteria bacterium | reverse complement strand
CCCTTTCGGGCTTCATTAAGGATACACTTAACTCGCTATGCGAGTTCTGATAATCCGTCTCGCTACGAAGTGCTGTGAGAAAAGCGGGCTAAAAGCTAATGCTTGCTTTAACTTATATTAAGTCTATGCAAACGACTTGCGTTTAACACAACAGTCAATGATGACATTGCCATCGCCGCGCCGGCAAACATTGGATTAAGCAATCCGCCGCCCAATAAAACTAACATGCCAGCCGCAATCGGTATACTTAGAACATTATATATAAAAGCCCAAAATAAATTCTGTTTTATATTAGTAATAGTCGATTTAGATATTTTAACTAAGCTTAACAGACCCTGCAATGACCCTGACAATAATGTAACCGATGAAGACTCAATCGCAATATCAGTTCCCTTGCCTATGGCAATGCCTACATCTGCATTAACCAAAGCTGGAGCATCATTAATTCCATCCCCAACCATTGCCACACAACAACCTTGCCGTTTAAGATCTGATATTTTTTCCGCTTTTTGTTCAGGCAATAAGCTGGCATAAACTTCATTTATTCCTAATTCATCGGCTACCGCGTTTGTCGCCCTTGCATTATCGCCACTTAATATGACCAAACGTTTACCCGATTTCTTCAATTGCAAGCAAACATCTTTAGTGTCATGTTTAAGTGGATCTTGAAAAACCAATGCACCCAGTGTTTTTTGCTCATTATTATTGGAATTCAATTCGGCAATAAACATAAGACTTAACGCCGCATCAACCAATCCTTCTATTTCTTTTTCCAATTCATCGCAAACAAAACCATTTTCTTGCAAATAAAGTAAATTACCAATAAAAATTTTTCTCTCATCCAGTGTCGCAGAAATACCTCGGCCGACCACGGATTCGAATTCTGTAATGTCTTTAGTTTCAATTCTATTTTCTTTTACGTACTCTTGAACCGCATTTGCCAAAGGATGCTCAGAATATTTTTCAAGACTAGCAGTTAACTCAAGTAAATGATCATCCGTTTTATCGCTTATGTTAATAATATCAATTAGTTTAGGCCGGCCTTCACTCAGCGTGCCGGTTTTGTCAAAAACAATTGTATCAATGTTGCGAGCCAAGTTCATAACTTGACCATCCCTAATGAGCACCCCGGCCTCTGCCGCTTTTCCCATACCTATTATCAATGAAATAGGAGTTGCCAATCCCAAAGCGCAAGGACAGGCGATAATTAGAATACTAAGCGTCGTCTCAAAAGCATAGGAGACTTGAGGCTCTACCAAAGTCCATACAATTGCGTTAATAACTGCAATAATAAGTACGATAGGAACAAACACCGCGGCAATTTTATCAACCAGTTTAGCGATTTCTGGTTTAGAATTCTGTGCTTTCTTAACATACTCAATTATCGATGCTAATAAAGTATCCTTGCCAATTTTGCTCGCCTTAAAATCTACCGATCCTCCGCTATTTAGACTTCCTGCGATCAACTCATCTCCTGCTGTTTTCTCGCAAGGTATCGATTCGCCATTTATCATAGATTGATCGAGTGTGGCTCGCCCTTCAATAACAACTCCATCAACAGGCACTTGATCACCTGGTTTTAATCGCAATACGTCGCCGAGTTTGACGCTGTCAACGCTGACTAATTTTTCCTCGCCATTATTCAGCAATCTAGCTTCTGGCGGTTGCAGCTGTATTAATTTCGAAATAGCATCCGCTGTTTTACCGCGTGCTTTAGATTCAAGCGCACTGCCTATATTTAAAAATGCCAATATAATTAATGCGCTTTCAAAATAAGTGTGGCTGGCATTAATTGCCACTGTCGCTGGAAACAAAACAATAAGAAGTGAATATATCCAGGCAGCTGATGTTCCTAAAGCAACCAGCGTATCCATGTTTGCCTTGCCACGTTTAAATTGTCGCCAAGCACCTGTGTAATAAGAACGCCCTGAAAAATACATAACAATCAAGACCAACGTGGATATCAATAACCAAAACATCATCGAACCCGTTGATGATACTTTCGGTAGCCAATTGAGCCACATGGAAAACATCAAGACAAAGCCCAAGCTGCCCGAAAAAAATGAACGACGCAAGGCCCTCTTGTATTCAATCGACCATTGTTTTGACTGCTCGCGATCTCTTTCTACTAAATGATCAAGCTGCTCAAGTTCTGCGTTATAACCTGCCTCTTTAACAGCATTGATTAATACCTCGGAACTGACTTGACCTTGAACTTGCGCTGATTTATTTGCAAAATTAACTTCGGCCAGCACCACGCCACTGACTGATTTTAATGCCTTTTCTATACTGGCAACACAACCTGCGCAATGCATATCAAATAGTTTCAAATGTATGGAATTATTTTCTGCGTTCATTAGGTAATAAAACTCGGTTAAATATAAGTATGCGTCCAAATTATTCTAGATTAATTACGTCTTATGCACATTATCAGTACGCTAATAGGTATATTTAGATGGTGATTTTAGTAATAAGTTTCAAGCTAGTTTCACGCACAAAAAAACCCGCAAACCCATGTATTGCCTAGGTTTGCAGGTTTTTTTTGAGCTGCCGTTACTTCAATTTACTAAAATACTCTGCTATATTTTCTATATCAACATCTTTGAGCGATTTAGCCCAATAACTCATTTGACCGTCTTTTCTTACACCAGACCTAAAATCTTTAAGCTGCTTAACTAGATAGCCCTTTTTTTGACCCGCTAAATTTGGCCAATTATCATTATTACTTATGCCATTTTGACCATGGCATCCAGCACAAGTTTTAGCTTTCGATTTACCTGCTACTGCGTCCGCTGCTTGCGCAGCACTAAATGCACCGATAAACCCTGTAATTGCGACTAATAACACTACTTTCTTCACACCAAATCTCCTGAAAAATGAAACTCATCTAATTCATTGCTAATTTATACACTAGCAAATTAAAGATGAATACAAGCTGAATTTAAAATATGACATTCCATATAGACAGATGTAAATTAGAAAAATTTCCTTAACTGACTAAATAAATATTAAAAGTCCTAAAAATATCACTGTATTGAATACGAGAAAATAGTCTTCAAACGCATAGCTTTAATCTGCACCATTTTAGCAGTACTGGCTTATTAGTAAAATAATCTATTTTTGATGATAATTCATTTGGATTAAGTGGAATTAAACTAGCCCGCTTTTCTCACAGCACTTCGTAGCGAGACGGATTATCAGAACTCGCATAGCGAGTTAAGTGTATCCTTAATGAAGCCCGAAA
>QIKQ01000131.1 GCA_003233075.1 Gammaproteobacteria bacterium | reverse complement strand
ACACCACTAATGTGTCGTCATGATTACCGAAATAAACGCGATAACCTTTTCCAATATCAACTCTCAACTCGTGAATACTCTGTCCTACCGACTTAACATCACCAAACAATCCTGCGCGTAACCGATTAATACGAACACGTATGCGTGCTTGAGCTTTCTTATCTTTCAATTGGGTTAGCCAATCCTCGAAAGGCTGACTTCCATCGGAATCTTGATATACCACGATCCTTTTAGGATCTTGCATAAAACATCGTCCTTACTGACATTTATATAAGAATAATCTTTTTTATAAGACAAAATACCATGTACAACATCCCCTTTAAATTTATTCTGGAAATTAGTAATCCATCCCTATGCACTGAAAACGGATTCATTAGCTACGTAAATCGACCTAACTTAGGTATGCATACCTAGTTTTTCAATTTAGCGTCTCATTATAAACAGACATTTTAAGGTGATTTATGCACCGAAAAGACCGTACTTTCACCAACAGTAACTTAACCCGATTTGCCTGCCGTAATCTTGCGCCTGAAGAACAAATCACTATTGTTCATAATTCAATCAATAGTGATTGTTTTCCGATCACATTCACGCCGTATCACTCGATGTTCAAGTTTTTTTAGGTTGACATTTTAAACTATTGAAATTTCAATGAGTCACGGATTTACCTTGCGTTTACTAGTGTTTGACTGAAAATGTCTAACCACTTGATAATCGGTACATTCATAAAGTCAATAACTAAAAACTTGAACATCGAGTATCAAGTTGAAAAAATCATTTGCCAACACATGGATGCGCCAGCCCGTCGGCAGTTGACGAGACGATTGATCACGGAACCGGTGTGTGATGGCGAAAATAAAACCATAGCCTGTAAGGCCGTAGAAGCACTCAGGACGGCGATTAATGCCCTAGCCATTTGCGGGACATCTTGAATGCTTCTACGGCCATGCGGCCTCTCCTGCGCATTCTCACGCGCTTGTTCACATGGCTGGCTCGTCTCGCGGCATAATTGAATCACATTTTCGATTGCATGGGTGTTGTTGATAAGTGCCTTGGTATAATTGTGGTTTCGATAGTGGAGTTAACTGAAAAATCTCCCTCGACAGATTTGCCTGATTACAACCTCTCTCAGCCACGATCTCTCCTAACTCATCGCTGAGTATCAGTTGCTGCAGAAGATGGAGGAGAAGCGCTTGAGTGAAGTCTGATGCGATATCCCAATGGCTTTAGGGATTGAATTCAAGATCTGGGAGGGAAGAAATCCATATTGTCGACATAAAGACCCGTTTTTGATTTTTAATTCAGTCATCGACCATGTTGGAACTTATCCAACTCACTGTCAGAGGTGGAATTGAAGAATGATCGATGACTGGATAGTTAAATTAACGCTGACAATTTTAATAATCGTAGGTTGAGTGAAGGCCAAGCCAAACGAACTCTGTCGCAGACAAAATCTTTATAATTAAGGAAAGGTTGTAATTCCAGTATGAGGTTGTTAGTAAAATGGTTAAAGAATGGTTAAAGAAAAATTGCAAAAATCGTGCCATGTTTGTATGTGATTGTTTTTACTAAAAAAATTGGCGTATTTTGGCGCGTAGGATGTCGCTAGTCGGCACGTAGGATGTCGCTAGTCGGCACGTAGGATGTCGCTAGTGGCACGTAGGATGTCGCTAGTCGGCACGTAGGATGTCGCTAGTCGGCACGTAGGATGTCGCTAGTCGGCACGTAGGATGTCGCTAGTGGTTAATTATGAATCAAACCTTCTTTTGACGTGAACTAACCCTTGTTCATCGATTAAATATGACGTTAAAAAATCCACTTTTACCAATTCATCAAGTGCTTTTTTAAGTGTCTCTCTAAAACTTTTTAATGCCAACGTTTTCGACCCCGACAAATCGCGTATTGTTTCTATTTTGATCTGGTAAGGTTCTTTATGCGTGGCGTAATAGGCTTGAAGCCATTGGGCGAGTGGTTTTTTTAAGGCGACTCGTTGCGCCCATTTGATGCGACAATAACCACTGCTTTGGAATAAATTAATGATTTTAGGGTCCAGGCACACCAACCATTTTTTTCGTTTTTCATGAGTAATTTCATCTAAATACACAAAATTATTCACCAAACTCCCCCCATAAACACAACCCTTCATGGTAATCGTAATCCCGGTAGCATTTAATCGATCAATGATGGTGTGTAATTTATGGTGATAATGACCATTGTTAGGCCACTTAATCAATTTTAAAAACGAATACGGAGTAAACTGAATGTCTTCAGCAAAAGGCTGGTGTTGGGTGAGATGAATCAGTTGCATAAACACTGTTTCATCATCTTGACGCAGTTCTTCGCCCGTATATCTAATACTAACGTCGGTAACAGAAGATATCGGTATTTTTTTAACCATTTCCCTTGATGTATTCGGTCGTCGCGCATTAAATAGTGCTGATCTTGCAATAACGTTTGGCAATCCTCGGATTGTTTCCGACCAAACCGGTAACTGAATGGTTTCAGAGATGGGGGCAACAATCATCTTTGATTTTGTTTTCTCCAGCGCCTTCTTTTCCAGCTCTTTTACTTTTTCTAGAACATCCATTATTTAACTCCTTAATAAATTTATGATTTTTTACTCATATACTCATCTAATGCTTTAATCACTAATTCCTTCAAATTCATACCATTTCTCCTTGCATAAATAAATGCCTCCAAATGAAAATTCTCAGATACATCAACATTGATACGTTTTTTCTTTTCACCTTGAACTTCTTTTTTGAGATCGTTAAGGCTCTTAACTGTTTTCTTCTTGGTTGGTCTTTTCGCTGATAATTTTGCCATTTCGCACCTCTTTATTTCGCACCAGTTGCGATGTATTCTTTCAGTTCAAGCACATGCCCAGACATCATAAGGGGATGGTTGAACGAGTATTAACACAATATTTACAAGCCCCCCATCACTTGCTGCATGCCAATCACGCGCAATGTTAGTGGATAGTGTTGTTTTTCCTGATCCGCCTTTTTGGTTAAGAATTGCAACCACGATGGTCATTAATTATCCCTCACAAATAATTCATTTAAAACATCAAATGAGTTTATACTCATTTGATGTAAAACTCATAATATAAAACAATCATTGTAGTCACTCCTTTTCCAGGTATCACCACATATTTCACTAAATAAGTATTTCTTCCTGTCGACACATAAGAATAACAACTCAATAGGAAAGCTTGATGTTAATGACAATGGATGACTTATCAAAGTACCT
>QIKQ01000244.1 GCA_003233075.1 Gammaproteobacteria bacterium | reverse complement strand
ACCCTTGCCCTTTAGAATCCCTTCGGGCTTCATTAAGGATACACTTAACTCGCTGCGCGAGTTCTGATAATCCGTCTCGCTACGAAGTGCTTTGAGAAAAGCGGGCTAAATCTGACGCAGCAGTTTACTGGGATTTGAGGACGATTCGCCTTAATGTAAAATCAGATTTAGCCTGAATTAGTAGCGAGCTAGACACCCGCTCGATAGGTATCGGACAATAACCCCATAGATACGGTTGCATATACTGCTTCTGTTCGATTATCAACTTCCAAAACACGATAACAAGCAGACAAATGAGCTTTGACAGTTCCTTCAGCGATATGTAGTTCGCGGGCAATGATCTTATTTGATTTTCCCTGAGACGCTTTAGTTAGAACATCGAGCTGTCTTTTGGATAATTGATTTAGTATGGTATCTCGAAATCGGCCGGATTCCCCACTATCACTACTTTCGCTTTTATCGCTAAGTACATGCGGCGGCAAATAGACACCATTTGCCAAAACAAGTTGTAAGGCAGCTATCAATACTTCTGGAGAAGACGATTTCGGAATAAAGCCAGCAGCCCCCTGTGCTATCGAATCGCGAATAATACGTGGGTTATCTTCGCTTGATAAAACAACAACACTACAATGATAATGTTCCTTAATTTTATTTAGAGCTTCGAAACCAGTTGTTCCTGGTATATAAAGATCTAATAAAATTAAATCAATATCATCTTTATTCTCAAAGTTAAGCACACCATCGCAGTGACATGCCTCTTCAAATAAAATTCCTTTTTGAAGATTCGATAGTAATAAACGTAATCCACTACGAAATAATTGATGATCATCTACTAGGAAAACTCGCAAAATATACTCCTTCATACTCTATTTAGTTTTAGTTTATAAATATTTTGACGAAAAATTCCCTTTTGATCTTACACTCACTAATAAATAAGTATCTCATTAGCGCGCTAAGCCTCATCTGATTTTTTACTAAGCTTAACTAACCACCATACCACAATGGCGCCTAGTAATGCCTGCCCGCCAATAAACAAAATGAACATATCGGGAAATTTCGTAATCAGAAACTCAGGTCCTGATATTTCAGTAAAATAAAATGAAACACCTAACAAGTTTAGAGTGACCAGACAAAATAAGGCAAATTTATTACCTCGAAATATTCTCCAACACAAAATACAGTACAATAATTCAATAATAAATGCGACAAATGGTACCGAATAAGCCCCCGACCCGATTTGATAATGAATAAGCACGGGGAAAACCTCTATATCTCTCGCGTGGGTAGCAACGTCTAAAATAATATGAGAAATCACCCCAATGGCTAATGCCAAACCCCAAGCTGGCTTGTTAAATACTTTACTGACCACAAACCAAACTAGTCCTGCCAAACAAACATTTGAAAATAATGAATGCGAATAAGGCATGAACTCAAAATGAACATCTGCTATAGATCTAACATTTTCTTTGATATGCACGCTTTCTATACCAATTAGAGTTAAGACAACCCAAATAAGATCAACTAATTGAACTGATATTAGAATTGGTATTATTGGCACAGTTGGCCAACGTCGAGTAATTATTAATGCGGTAGCCGCGTGACTTATACCATTCATCTAATTTCAGCTAGTAGAGTACAGCAAGTAAATATAAAGCAATCATACCTATACTGTGAAACTAAATCCTGTTTTATTTAGACCAGGTTTGCGACAAGAAGCTGCTTTATTTTTAATCAGAAGAAGATCTGTTGTTTTACTCAATATGCATAAATAGTCCCGTTTAACATACATCTAGACATAAACTATTGATTTTGAAGTACTCCCACTATTTTCCGATACGGATTGGCATTGGGGTTCTTATAGGAAGAGGTGGATTTATATCTTTCGTTAATGCTGTGCCAACGATCCATGCTATGTTTCGCCTGCTTTAGTGCTCCGCTTGTGTCCACCCCCTTTTTCACTAAATACCTAGTCATAGCCAAGTTTTGCCACTCAGCAGCTGCCTCTAATAAATTGGAATTAGAATAGACTGGACGGAAAGCGCCTCGCTGACCATAAAGCATGATACGTCGTTTTTTTCCAAAATTGGCACCATACTTTTCGAATAAGTTAAATACTTTTATTGAATGTTCTGAGTGCCGCGTTAACAATTGACTTATTACTCTACGTTTTTTACTCGGCCAAATAACATCTGGCTTCATGCCTCCTTTTAAAAATAACTCAACTACTTTAAGATCACCATTCGATGCCGCCATGCCAAATTGTTCCGCAGTCCACATCACGCCCATATTAGCTAGTTCCTTGCGAGGGTTGTCACTCGTTTCTTTTTTTACTTTGTCCATTTTAGAGCTGATTGACTCCGCTTCACGCTTTACTTCTTCAATATTTTTAGTAATTTTACTAGTATCTTGTTTAACACTATCAACTTTATTACTAACTTCTTTTACGTCTTTTTTAATAGTTGCGATATCTTTACTAAGCATACCTAAGCTTGATTGAATACCTTCAATTCCCTTAAATTGACTTGCAAGTATTCCTTTTGACTTAGCGTCAGGAATAACTTGTTGATAGCTGAAAAGGCCAATTGCCAACGTCAAGGTAATCGTAAAAAAATAGGATAGCACTGATATGGCTTCACGTTTGTACTTAAAAATAAAACGTATCACTAACAAAAGAAAAAGCCCTGCCGCCGATCCAACCATAACGTAAACTGCAACAGGTGCAATTGGTTGCGCGATGTCAGCAAAGGCGAGTAAACTACTGCCAAGCGCCAGTGCGGCACCAATACGACTAAGATGTTTTTTCATAGTATTCCTTGTCAGCTCGTTTTTTATCAACAAGTGTAATCTTAACAAAAATAACGCGAAGTTGGCCAGACACATTAGTCTGGCAAAAAAATCACTACTGTGCCGTTTACTTGTTTATCTCGATGCTCAATAGTTTCATTCGAAGCTCAGCGTCGTTGCTGCGAAACTGCGTAAGCAGTCAAAGCAATCCACCTTAGTGTCCAAGAGCAGCCGAAAGATGCGTGGAATTTACATAACTCAATTATTTGCATGATTTTGGAGATTCATTTAATTTTTAGCAACTCAGCGTTTAGTACACTTCATCAATTTAATCGTAGTTTAGCTAGCCCGCTTTTCTCACAGCACTTCGTAGCGAGACGGTTTATCAGAACTCGCGCAGCGAGTTAAGTGTATCCTTAATGAAGCCCGAAGGGATTCTAAAGGGCAAGGGTATGCTATGACTCGTTTTCGCA
>QIKQ01000325.1 GCA_003233075.1 Gammaproteobacteria bacterium | reverse complement strand
GTAAGTCATTGAATTAAGGAGATTGCTTCGGTGTGATCGGTGATCACACCTCGCAACGACTAATTCCTTTGAAACGCCTCTTGTCTTTACATTGGATAATTTTGGGCATTCCTATAATATTTAGCAGCTCAGTGTTTAGATCGATTTCATGTCTCAAATAGTAATTCTATCAATTTAGTCCTATTTAGCTAGGTTTCATGAAATATTTTCATATTAAGCGGGACAGCAGTGATATATTAGCTCTATTTTTATAGAATAGAATTCTTCTCTTACTTAATGACAGCCTAGACTTCGCATCGATTGATAAATATGCTAAGTTAAAATTAACCTGCTCTTTGGCAATAGGATTATTGTGACTAGAATTCGTATTTTTTCGCTGCTACTATTTATACTTATTTTTAATTCCTGTAGCGAAAAAAATAAAAATACTTTTACTTTAATTAATGGCTTAACCATGGGCACCAGTTATAGTATTAAAATTAGAGGTGAGATAAACTTGGCTCGATTCGATAGTCTTAAAAATGGTATTAACGAAGAATTAAAAAAAATTAATCAAATAATGTCAACTTGGATAAAGGATTCAGAGCTTTCGAAATTAAATCAAAGTCCGGTGGGGCAGTGGATTACTTTATCAAACGAGCTGTTTGAAGTGATTCAAAGCGCAAAGAATATTTACAAGCTGAGTGACGGTAGTTTTGATGTCACGGTTGGGCCCTTAGTGAATCTTTGGGGTTTTGGACCAAAGCCAGGTAAGCGCAAGATACCAAGTGCAAGCGAGATTAATTCACTGCTTAAAGTGCTTGGAACTAATCATATTCAACTTGACAGTAAAAACAAACGGCTAAAGAAAGTTAAGGCGATTAGCATCGATTTGTCTGCTATAGCCAAGGGATATGGCGTCGATCGACTATCGAATTACCTAAGCAAAAACAGAGTTAAAAATTTCATCGCTGAAATTGGCGGCGAGATTCACGCTAGTGGTTATCGAGAGTTTGCTTCTAAAGGGGGAGTGATCACTTGTAAGCCGTGGAGAATCGCTATTGAAGCGCCGCTGGTGGATTCGCGTGAAGTTCAGCAAATTGTAGAATTGAGTAATATTTCCATTGCTACATCAGGCGATTACCGTAATTATTATGAAAAAAATGGCAGTCGTTTCTCGCATACGATTAATCCACGATCGGGTTATCCGATTAAGCACAATCTAGCCTCAGTCTCAGTTAAGCACAAATTAACTATGCAAGCAGACGCATTGGCTACTGCATTGATGGTCATGGGCGCGAGAAAAGGAGTTAAATTCGTTAATAAACATGATATTGCGGCACTCTTTATCGTTAAGGCAGAGCGAGGCTTCAAGGTAATTTACTCGAAAACATTTAATAGTAATGCTAGGATTAGTTGTACTGAATAATTAAGCGCAATCTAAAGAATACCGGGTGGCCGCTTATGTTATAACTATAAAATAGTAAACTACAATATGAAGCTACTTAAACGCACAACCGAAAAGTCTGAGGCAGATAATATCAAAATGATATTAGAGTCTAACGGCATTCCCGTGTTTATTGGTAATGAAGATTCGGCAAGAATTTTTCCGGTTATGGGTTCTCTAAATCCATATTTTGTTTTCGTCGTACACGATGAACAGCATCAAGATGCGCAAATGTTGCTGAAAAATGAAGAGCATGTGGTATCTAATCCAATCGAAATGGATGAGTACAATCAGCATCTGAGCAACAATAGTCCTGATGCTTTGAATATAATCTTTAAAAATGTAATGCGAATTGGCTTGGCTTTTGTCGCTGTAATAGTATTTTTAGTCTTCTCTGTAAAATAGGAAAAATGTGCTTACATTTAGAATAACTTAGCTAATTATAAGAACTAACATGTTATATGTATATTTAAAAATTTATTTAGCTAGAGTACTCATTATCAAACAAGTCGCTTTGGAGGGGCTAAGTAGGCACAATCTACCTAATTATTTGACTAGCTAGGTTTGGTAAATACCGTAAAAATAAAGTTCTTATTAAAGAAATTCTGGAATTGAACGACACTATAGGACTGGGGAACTATGATATAACTAGCAGAGCTGACTTATGGGGAATTGTTTTGAAAACATTTAAATATACTAATGTCTTAATATTATTGCTTGCGCTACTAGCTGTGTCCAGTTTAGGGTTTGCGAAGAGAACAATTCTATTTTCGACTCCGCCTACGCAAAGTTATGAAGTGACGATGAAACGTTATGGACCTCTGGCTGATTTTTTAACTAAAAAACTGGGTCGAAAAGTTAAGCTGGTCCCCGCTGCGAATTTTATTGATTACAGTCAGGCCATGTTGGAGAATAGATACGATTTAATTTTCGACGGTCCGCATTTCATAGGCTGGAGAATAATCAAACAAAATCACTATGCTATTGCAAAATTACCTGGCAAGCTTAATTTTGCCATTATTGTAAAAAAAGGCTCAAGTATAAGCCATTATAAAAAATTGGCAGGAAAAAGAGTATGCGGTGTGGGCTCGCCCAATTTGATGACGCTAGGCATGCTTGATCTATTTCCTAATCCAGCGAGTGTGCCAGTCGTAGTTCCTTCGCGTGGATTTAAAGGCGCTCTAAAATGTGTCAAAGCAGGCAATGCTGTCGCAGCAGTAGTACCTGCAAAATTTTGGAAAAAAAGGCCACCGAAAGTTAAGGCGAGTTTTAAAGTGCTATTTATTTCTCCGATCTTATGGCCACCTCGTGGTTTTTCGATAGGAGATCGAGTAGATTCTCAAACCCAACAAAGAATTCACGATCTATTACTCAGCCCCGAGGCTACCAAAGCAGCTAAAAATATATTAAAACGGTATAAATCGAATCGATTTGTGGGTGCAAATAATAAAGAATATCGATCTTTGAATAAATTGTTGCGGCCAATTTGGGGTTTTCATAATTAATTAGATTTTTTTACACTGCTGTCCCGCTAACTATTGAGGCATTTGTTCCTGCACTTTTAACCATGGATGGCCCTGAGCGACGCAAGCTCCTGCAGGCTACCTTTATTGTATTTTGTAGCCTGTCAGGAGGCGATTAACTATCGCCGAGTGCTGGGAATTCGAAGGAGTAAGAACTGCAAAAGCGGAAGACTACTTGAAATTGATTTATATTTGAAACTGTAGCCCGGCTCTTCAGGTCGCTCTTGCACTTTCTTCGCTTTCACAATGCTGCTTCGCTCGAAAGACCTGCCCTCGACTTCGTGTCTCGGGCGTTCGCTGGACAAAAGTGACATTTTGTCCATGGATGGACTTATATCGC
>QIKQ01000380.1 GCA_003233075.1 Gammaproteobacteria bacterium | reverse complement strand
GCGTTCGAGCAGAGTTGGCGATAAAAGTATTTGGTGATGACTTTGATCAATTAATCGCTTTGGGCAATGAAATAGAAAAAAGCATTGCACAGGTTGATGGTATAGCAGACATTGCAGTCGAGCAAACAACAGGTCTACCCATTTTAACCATTAAGCCACAAAGGTCAGCGCTTGCTCAATATGGAATAACCATAAGTCAACTGCAAGATCAGGTGGCTGTTGCTATGGGCGGTCAATCAGTTGGGTTGTTTTATGAAGGTGACAGACGCACAGAAATTATCGTCAGACTGCCTGAGGATGTCCGCCAGGATCCAGACGCTATAGCAAATTTGCCAATCCAAAGAGCGCAGAATGATTATGTACCATTGAAAGAATTGGCGACAGTTGAGCTCGTTCTTGGATACAACCAAGTGTATCGTGAAAATGGCAAAAGACGCGTGGTCGTTACAGCCAATGTCCGGGGGCGTGATTTAGGCGGTTTTGTTAATGATGTGAAAAAAACAATCAGTGACAACGTGGAAATCCCCGCAGGTTATTGGATCGAATATGGTGGGACTTACCAGAAATTACAGTCGGCATCAAACAGATTGTCAGTGGTTGTTCCGATAACCTTACTGTTGATTGTTGTGCTGCTTTTATTTGCACTGGGTTCTTTTAAAGATACCTTGGTTATATTTACGGGTGTGCCTTTGGCTTTAACCGGTGGTGTGCTTGCATTGATGCTCAGAGACATTCCTTTTTCAATTTCAGCAGCTGTAGGGTTCATCGCATTATCCGGCATTGCCATTCTCAATGGATTGGTCATGGTATCGTTTATTCGTGATTTGCTTAAAGAAGGATTGGAACTGCGTCAAGCGATTATAAAAGGAGCGCTAACCAGGTTGCGACCGGTTATAACTACTGCACTGGTTGCCTCACTTGGTTTTATTCCTATGGCATTGAATACTGGTATTGGCTCAGAGGTCCAAAGGCCATTAGCAACCGTAGTTATTGGAGGGGTCATTTCATCTACCTTATTAACACTGATTGTCTTACCAGCCTTTTATTTTATAATTAATCAACGTTCTGCGGTAAAGGGTAATCTAGCGACTCGATCAGGGGAAGAACCTTTTTATTAAGGATTTCAGATTTCCAGTTGAGCGGGGAATGACAGCTCAATTTTATCAGCTAAAAAACTTGATAATTTAACGTAAGATTCTTTAGTCCACCCGGCAATATGAGGACTTAAAATTACTTTATCCGATTGTGCTAAGTATTGAAAATCAACTGGCAATTTATCCGAATTTATTGTTTCAAAAGATGTTGTTTCATACTCCAGCACATCTAAACAAGCGCCTAAAACTTTAGCTGATTTTAAAGCACTTACTAAATCGCCCGTACAAACATTATTCCCTCTTGCGGTATTAATTACATAAATGGGTTTTTGAAAGTTAGCTAAAAAGGCAGCATCTACATAATGATGTGTTTCTTCAGAAAGTGGCAAATGAATACTTATTATATCTGCGGTATTGTAAACATCTTCTAACTTAACCTCTTTAATTATTTCAGAACTATAGTTAGCCTTGTATTTATCAAATGCAATAACCTTACAATCAAACCCTGAAAGCTTTTTAGCAAAAGCACTCCCCATATTTCCGTAACCAATAATAGCAACAGTTTTCCCGGAAATTTCTAAGCCTCTATTGCCTTCTCTATCCCATCTGCCTTTTCTTACTTCAGCGTCTCCTTTTTTAAGTTGATTAAAAAGCATCAATAACATACCAATAGCTTGCTCGCCAACAGCATCCATATTTCCTTCGGGAGAATTAAATACTTTAATTTCTTTTTTTTCTGCGTAAGCGATATTAATATTTTCTAAGCCAGCACCCGAGCGAGCAATAAATTTAAGCTTTATTGCTTTATCTAAAAAAAAAGAATCAATAGTAAATCTACTGCGAATAACTAAACCAAAGTAATTTGCAACTTTTGCTTCAATTTGTTCTTTTGGAGCGGTTAAATCATGCTCGCAAGAATAACCTAAGTTTATTAATCTCTCTTCTAAAATGGGGTGAACAGTATCAACAAAAAGTATTTTTTTACTCATCACATTGAGTATAAGTAGTATTAAAGTTCTTTTCCACAATTTCGCAGTACTTTATTTGCATGTACGCTAACTCAGCGAAATGGTCATCTTTGATAGTTGTCGTCCCATACAAGCCTCCCAGACATGCCACTATCTCAAGCCAAATCCTGTATGACAAGCTTGGCTTTAACAGGACAACAATAAAGCATCCAATTTATTGCTCAAATCTTGACTACCGTCAATTACTGTTTTATTGGCTGGATTAAAATACAGCATTGAATATATTACTCTGGAGAAAATCTTTTGGAATTAGTTTGTCCAGCGGGCAACTTGCCTTCACTTAAAGCGGCAGTTGATAATGGTGCCAATGCGGTGTATATCGGTTTTAAAGATGACACCAATGCGCGGCATTTTGCTGGCTTAAATTTTAATGATAAAAAAGCCCTGTCAGGTTTGAATTTAGCTGGGTAGTATTTGGCTTTTTTCGGCTAATGGCATGACTCAAGGCTTGCTTAGCAAGTTCGGCTGTTGGGCTTTTAGACATAGCCCAACCCACAACTTCCTTGGCTCCTAAATCAAATACAGCAGCCAAATAACTCCAGCCTTGGTGTGAGCGAATATAAGTGATATCACCAACCCAGTGTGTATTCACCTTGGATTGATCAAACTGCCTATCTAGCAGATTATCAACCTGTTTATTACTCATCCCTCCATCAGGATAGTAATGTTTCTTGTGTGGCCTGATGGCTTTGATTTGAGCCAATTTCATCATACTTGCAGTTTTATACATCCCAATTGTTACACCCTCAAGTTCAAGCTGTTTTTTCATTCTTCTTTTGCCGTATGAGTGATTGCTGTCAATAGCAGTTCGCTTCAGTATTTTAATGATCTTGGCCTTTTCTTCGCTTAAAGGTTTGTCTTTGATTTGGTCATAATAGGTACTGGGTTTTATTTCAAAAACAGCGCATAGTTCCTTAACTGTAAAATGTGTATTTGCCATCTTTAGTTCCTGAATCTTTTTAAACTTTAATTTTCTCGAACAAAGATGGCAGCAGCCTTTTTTAAGATTTCATTATCCCTTTGAGACCGCCATAATTGTTTCTTGAGTTGCTGAATTTCTTGGTGCTCAGCAGTCAGTGCCTTTTTGTCATCTGGCGTGTTGCCGGCTAATTCTTCTAAATATTGCTTTTTCCAACGTGAAACTGCTGTTTGACCAGCTCCTGATATCTC
>QIKQ01000331.1 GCA_003233075.1 Gammaproteobacteria bacterium | reverse complement strand
ACTATGCCTGCGCACTTCTCGGTCGTGAAAACGTGTCATAGCATACCCTTGAACCGTCTCGCTACGAAGTGCTGTGAGAAAAGCGGGCTAAATCATGAACCCATTCTTCTTGAACAAAATTCATGAATAGGTCTTCTACCATTTCAGGATGAGAAAAGAGTAAGTGATATCCGGCGTCGTTTTTCATGACAACGATTGTAACGAGATTATGAGCAAGCTAAATATTAAAATGATCGGAATTAGGTTTCGACTATTTTAATAAATTCTAAATTAACCTTAAGACCACTCGATTGATCTATCAAAATTTAACAAATTGAGGCAAGGCATGCCTCACGGAAAAATATATATCAAATTCCTTGCTTAGCTAAAGCAACACCCGCTCTACACCATTCGAATTAATTTTCTTTATAAAGTCAGATTGCCAATTCTCGCCGAATTTTTGTCGCATTAACTCGACAATAATATAATCTGTTTTCAACCCTGTATCTGGCTCATAACCACTTAAGCCCTGCTGACAAGAAGGACAGGCGGTTAATATTTTAATATCATTTGCTTGTGCTTGTTGATTATTCTGTAAGTACTCAATGCCTTGCTCCAACTCTTCTTGTTTTCGATAGCGAATTTGACTTGCTATATCCGGGCGACTAATCGCAAAGGTACCCGCTTCGCCGCAACATCGATCGCTCAGTTTTACCGGCTTACCCATTAAACCTGATGCCACTTCAATAGGATCGATTTTCTTCATAGGAGAATGACATGGGTCATGATATAAATATTCAGTACTTTGTTCACCCGTCAATTTGATATTACGTTCGTATAAATACTCATGAATATCCATTAACTGAGATCCAGGAAATATCTTTTTAAATTCATACTCTTGCAACTGATCCAAACAGGTGCCACAGGAAACCAAGACGGTATTAATATCTAGATAATTAAGTGTATTGGCAACTCGATGAAATAAAACTCGATTCTCAATTGTAATTGATTTACCTTTTTCGGTAAATCCCGAGGATGTTTGCGGATAGCCACAGCATAAATATCCGGGTGGCAATACTGTATAAACACCCAAATCATATAAAGTTGCTAGCGTTGCTAGACCAACTTGGCTAAATAATCGCTCTGAACCACAACCTGGAAAATAAAAAACAGCCTGCGACTGTTCATTCACCAAATCAGGGTTGCGAATGATAGGCACGTATTTGGAGTCATCCAACTTAAGCATGGAACGCAACGGTTTTTTCGGCGTTTTACTTGGCAAAGGCTTAGCAACAAAATTTACCAGCTGCGAACTTAACTTCATTTTTCCTGTCGTCGGCATCGGCAAGAGCTGTTTTTTCTTCGACCTTATCGATGAAAACCTAGCAAATAATTGATAGGCCAAACGCTGCATAGGGTAACCTAGCTTAATCATAAGCAAGCGCAATATTTTAACCCAACGAGGTCTAGTCACATTTAAAAATAACATCGAGACAGTGGTGCCCCAATTCGATCTTTTTTGCCCACGTCGGCGCAAAATGTGCCGCATTAAAATCGATACCTCAGCAAAATCGATATTGACCGGGCAAGGCGATAAACACTTATGGCAAATCGTACAATGATCTGCAATATCGTTTAATTCCTCGAAATGTTTAGTGGATACACCTCGTCTGGTTTGTTCTTCATATAAAAATGCTTCGATAATCAAACCCGTTGCCAAAATTTTATTACGTGGCGAATAATTCAAATTGGCACGCGGCACATGGGTATTACAAACAGGTTTACATTTTCCACAGCGTAAACAATGACGCACAGCATCATTCAGATCGCCGAGTTCGCTTTCTTCTAAAATGAGCGCCTCTAATTGCAATAAACGTAATGACGGCGTATAGGCGTTTTCTAAACCGCCCTGGCGAGTTAGCTTGTGACGATTAAATAAGTTTTTTGGGTCCTGTTTTCGCTTATATTGATCAAATGCATCAATATATTCTTGCTGCAAATATTGAATTTTAGTCATGCCGATGCCATGCTCACCCGAAATGACACCGCCAAGCGATTGCGCCAATGCCATCACTTGATCAACAATGACTTCCGCTTCACGCATCATTGCATAATCATTTGAGTTGACTGGTATATTGGTGTGCACATTGCCATCGCCCGCGTGCATGTGAGTCGCAACAAATAAACGGCTCGATCGAAGCTCTGAATGTATTTGCTCGAACTTTTGGCGCCACTCCAGCAATTCATGACCCGAAAAATAATCTTGCAAGGGCTTTGCAATTTCTTGTCGAAACGAGGGTCGTATTAGCCGCAAGCGCAATAAGCTGATGACAGACTCGGACCGATTCGCCAGCTCGGGATTTTTCAGTTGCTTAACGATACTACCGACTGTCTGATCGAATGAATCCAATAGCAATATCCAGCGATCACGCACGGCCTGACAAAGTTCTTGAGCCTTAATAATTTTTTTATCCACTAAGTTCTCAGAATCAGTGCCACCACTCGCTGCAATTCTTTTTTCTAAATAAGCTTGAATTGCCTGAACTATGCTAATTTTATTTTTTAACGATTGTTCTATATTAATCGTTTCTATGCCTTCGCTGTAATCAGCCAAACGATCTAGAGGAATAACAACATCCTCATTTATTTTGAAAGCATTGGTATGAGCGGCAATCGCCGCTGTTCTTGCTCTGTCCGCCCAAAATTGATGGCGCACATCAGCCTGTCTGGCGACGAATAGTTCCGCATCACGATCCTGCAGAATCTGCTCGATTTCCCTGATAGCCGAATCCAACTCGCCTGCCGAATCACTGGATATATCAATCAGTAAAACCATTTTAGGTAAAGAACCGCGCAGCGCTTTACTGGTATACTCGATCGCCTTAACATATCGCTCATCAAGATGCTCTAATCCAGACAAAGTGACAGACTTATTTTCGTCAATTGATTGCTTTATTTCAACAATGCTCGGCACAGCTAAGTTTAAATCTGAATTAAAATACTCAAGACAAAGTGTGTAGGTCTGTTTTGGGAATTGGTGCAGTATAAATTCGGCAGAACTAATAATGCCGTCACAACCTTCTTTTTGCACGCCTGGAATACCCGCCAAGAATTTATCAGTCACATCCTTGCCTAAGCCATGTTTACGTAAGCGATTGCCAGGTACTTCAATTAACTCAGGTTCTTCTAATAATTTTTTACTGAACATTTTTTTGATCGTGTATTTTACCTAAATTATGATTCAATCTTTCAATTTTCAGCCATTCACCCTTGGCATTAACCATTTTCCAGCTGGCAAGATTGTCCAGTGTCGTGCCCCACAACACTGCCTTCTTTCCACCTGCATTCATTGCCACATTGCCGCCAATGGTCGATGAATCTTGACTAGTAGGATCTACTGCAAACACATAACCCGCGTTTTCAGCGGCTACGCCTACCGCTCGAGTCACCGCGCCCGCACCGGCACTAATGACTGCTACTTTTTCAGATTGTTCAGCGTCAGATCCAGATTCTATTCTAGTTAAGGTTTTTAGTTTTACGGCACTGATTGAGT
>QIKQ01000297.1 GCA_003233075.1 Gammaproteobacteria bacterium | reverse complement strand
TGAATTCAAATCAATTAACAAAACCGAATACTTCATCTGTCATGGTCGCTGTCAAGTCAGTCGCTTACAGCAAACACATATAGAGGGTCTCTTATTACGGTCTCACCGCTGCCTGTATGATCTCAATCCATTGAGTTGTACAGGGCCACTAGACATTCATCGGCTAACCTTGTTCTGGCACTATTCAAGATGGCAGGTTGACTCATTGAGTCCCCAGTTAGTATCAGGCTCAGTCAAGGTGTAAGCGACTTTGTTAATTGTATTAATGCACGCCAATGGGGTGTCTAATCAAACTCTCAGGCTCAGGTGAGTTGATGTATAAACCGAGGTTGAGGGCTGCTAGCCCAGAAAGTTAACCATCGCGGTTTAGAAACATTCCACCATGTTGTCCAGTTAGGCGTTCAGCTCACCCCATTGCGTGACTAACCCTTTAAAAACTTACTTTCATCAAATACTGTCTCATTTTTTAACATGAAGTAAATGCAACGACCCAGCTTGTGTGCCAGGGCCGATAGCGCTTTGGCTTTACTCATCCGTTTTTGAAGTTTTAACAAATATTTTTGTGCTTTTTTATTGCCGCGTAAATAGAGAACAGCGGCTTCAGAGAAAGCCCACTTCAAATGGGCATTTCCGATTTTATTGCCTTGCGTCCCATAACTTTTGCCCGCCGATTCAGCTTTGCATTTAACGAGTCGGGAATAGGAGGCAAATTTCTGAACTGACTCAAATCGGTCAATATGGCCAATTTCATAAATGATGGTCAGAGACAGGATTCGACCTATACCGGATATGCTTTTTAAGAGATGCAGATGAACAGGATTGTGTTGTTTGGCCTGCTGTTCGATAAACCATTCCACTTTACTCAATTGTTTGGCGTAACAATCGAGTATGGCCATATCTAAATCGATGTTTTTTTGTACCACGGGATCAGGAAACGTGGATTTTAGTTGCTCGCGTGCCGTCTGGTTTTTTAAGTTGACCTTGTTGGGTGGGAGATTGTATTGACTGGTGGTATTGGCCACGTGGGCTTTTAGATTGCCACCATGTTGAACCATCGCCGTTCGTCGACGGAGTAGATCACGGGTGGCCCGCATTTCTTTCGGATAAACGTAAGCGAGGGGGAAATTGCCACCTCGGATCAGGTTGGCGATCTTAAAGGAATCGATACGGTCATTTTTAGCCTTGCCACCATGAATGGCCTTCATGTACAACGCGTGACCAAGAATGAAATCAACCCCTAAGTCTTCGCAGAAATCAGCCACCCAGTACCAGCAGTGCATACACTCGACTCCCACCACGATATTGCCAATATAAGGGGCAAGTAATCTACGAAGTTTTTCTGGATCGGCTGAGATTTCCTTATGCACACAGGTGTTGCCTTCCTGGTCAAGAATACAGACGTACAGAATTCTGGCATGTAAATCGATACCGCAGTAGTATGGATGCATGTTATTGTAAAAGTTCATTGAGCTTTCTCCTTTTTGGTTTGCTTGCCTACCAGTTTAGCGAATCTGGCTAAGCTGGGGGAGAAGGCTCAATGAGTATCAAACTCATCCAGGCAGACTGCCAAAAGTGTCGCGATTTTTGCAAAAAGCGCAAAAAGTCGCGCCACTTTCGCCAGCAGCTGATGAGGGCGTTAGCATCTATAAAATATGGGAGGGAGCATGAATAAACATGATGAAGTTTCAATAGCGCATATGACAATGATTCAAGGCATTGTTACGCGACTTGAGACAAACTCATTTACATTAAAGGCACTGGCCATGACGTTGGCTGCTGCTGTCCTTGCTTTTACTGGCTCCGTAAAAAATCCTAATTGGGTATATCCACTTGCGGGATGTTTCCCTGTGATAGTATTTTGGATGATGGACGCAAAATATTTGTGGCTTGGTAGGCTGTTTCGACATTTATTCAATGCTGTTCGCCTTGGTGAAGTGAGCGACCCTTTTGCAATGAATATAAAACCGTATATGGATGACGAACAATCTGTGATTAGAATTGCATTTTCATGGTCTGTTTGTTGGTTTTACTTATCAATAATAATTGCATTCTCAATTGTTAGTTGTTTTTTCTTTACTCACGGAGGTTAGTAATGGCTAGAAAATGTTTTTATAGTTTTCACTATGTTCCTGATAATTGGCGTGTTTCGAAAATCCGAAATATCGGCGCAGTAGAAGGAAATAAACCAGCATCAGACAACGATTGGGAAACGGTCACAGGTGGGGGCGATAAGAAAATAAAGGAATGGATAGCTGGTCAAATGAAAGGGAGAACATGTACTGTAATTTTGGTTGGAACAAATACAGCTGATAGAAAATGGATTAACCATGAAATTATTGAGTCATGGAATAAAGGCATGGGAGTGCTCGCTATTCATATTCATATTCATAACATAACTAATAGAAGTGACAAGCAGAGTTCAAAAGGTGCTAACCCTTTATATTATGTAACTCATGGGCCAACAAAAAAAAGATTGTCTACTATAGCCAAAACATATGATCCTCCAAGGACAACGAGCAAGGGGGTTTATAGTTATATAGCTGGCAATATAGAAGATTGGATCGATGAAGCTATAAAAATACGAAAGGCGAATAATTAATGCTAACAAACTCATCCAGCAGACTGCCAAAAGTGTCGCGATTTTTGCAAAAAACGCAAAAAGTCGCGCCACTTTCGCCAGCGGCTGATGAGGACGTTATGTTTTAAATGCAATATACTTGATAGACGTATAATATCTTATCAACAAAGCTGAAGGAGAAACTTATGGCTAAAGGTCAAGATTCAAAAAAATCAGATAAAAAGAAACCTGAAAAAACAATGAAAGAAAAGCGCGCTGCGAAAAAGGAAAAAAAGGCCAATAGATAGTAGGTGAAAGTCCATTATGTGTAAGAGTGGAATTAGCTAATGAGCACAAACGCGGATGTATTTATTATTGAATCGCTTACCTTTTATGTGTAGGTAAGCGAAATACAATTTATAATTTTAGCTCGCCACAACTGATGTTAAAGACGAAAAAATAAAATAGCCAAGCTATATTAAATATTAACTAAACAGGAAAAATACAATGAGTAAAGGTACAGTAAAGTGGTTCGACGCGGGTAAAGGTTTTGGTTTTATAACTCCAGAAGATGGAGGAAAAGATCTTTTTGTGCATCATTCTGAAATTAAGAGTGGTGACGACTATAAATCACTTAATGAAGGGCAAGTGGTAGAATATGAAGTAGGAGAAGGCCAGAAAGGTCCTTGCGCAAACAAAGTTGTTCCAGTTCAATCGCACTGAACAAAACGCTTACAAGTAACAGCACATAACAAACTCATCCAG
>QIKQ01000117.1 GCA_003233075.1 Gammaproteobacteria bacterium | reverse complement strand
CAACGGTAGTGGGTGAGATGGATAAAGCAAAAGTGACCCAATGTCACTGTTGCCCATCGAACGCCCGAAGCAGGAAGCTGAGGGCAGGGTTTCGAGCGGAGCAGGATAGCGCAGCGAAGAAACCGAAAAATTAATTTCAATTTTAAGTGGCGAATTAGAAAGTCTCTTTTTCGAGGTGTGGCTGGTGCAGGCACCTCCATCTCTTTCTAGGATTGAATTAGGACGTCTCAATTCAACAAAAAAATCACTAAAAATTATCATTCTCAAGTCTTTTTAGCTTATAATCTAGTTTCGATTAGTAATTTAACTATATATTCTAACTATTTGATAAATAAGAACTATTACATACTAATATGAGCTACCAAGTTTTAGCAAGTAAATGGCGACCTAAAAATTTCGAAGAAATGGTGGGTCAGAGTCACGTCTTAAGAGCACTTGTAAATGCCTTGGACAATGATCGCGTTCACCATGCTTTTTTGTACTCCGGTACTCGGGGTGTTGGCAAAACTACCATAGCGCGTATTTTGGCAAAAGCACTTAATTGTGAGCAGGGCGTTAGTTCGAAGCCTTGTTGTGAATGTTCGTCTTGCATTGAAATTGACGAAGGTCACTTCATCGATTTAATAGAAGTTGATGCTGCGTCGCGGACTAAAGTAGAAGATACGCGCGAACTATTAGAAAATGTTCAATACGCGCCCACTCGGGGTCGTTTTAAAATATATTTGATCGATGAAGTGCATATGCTGTCGACGCATAGTTTTAATGCATTACTGAAAACATTAGAAGAGCCACCACCTCATGTTAAATTTTTGTTGGCAACCACTGATCCGCAAAAATTGCCGGTCACTATATTATCCCGTTGCTTGCAATTTAATTTAAAACGTTTACCGATTGATCAAATCAGTCAGCAATTAGAAAAGATATTAAAGACTGAATCGATTAAATATGAAGCGGCGGCTGTAAAGGCAATTGCAAGAGCTGCGGACGGCAGCATGCGCGACGGTTTGAGTTTGCTAGATCAGGCAATTTCCTTTGGCAATGAGACGCTTAATACTGAAGATGTTTTGGAAATGTTAGGCACAATCGAACAAACCACATTATATGACTTACTTAAATCTCTAGCCGCTGGAGATGCCAATGCCGTAATGAAAACTGTAAATCAAGCTGCTGAGTTAGGTCCGAATTTTAACAGTTTATTGGATGATCTTATTTCTATGTTGCACCGTATCGCATTGGCGCAAATGGTGCCTAGTGCGGTGGATGATTGGTACGAAGACAAAGAGAAGTTACTTGAGTTGGCGCAAGACCTAGACGAAGAGCAAGTACAATTATTTTACCAAATTTGTTTACACGGCAAAAAAGATTTACCGTTTGCGCCAGACGCTAAAAATGGTTTCGAAATGTTATTATTGCGAATGCTTGCCTTTCAGCCGCGCAAGCCAAAGATACAAGCAAATAAGATACAAGCAAATAAGATACAAGCAAATGATGTATCATCTGAGCAACTTATAACCCAGTCGAGTCAAACGACATCTGCACCAATTTTGGATAGCAAGCCGAATTTAGTTGAGAATCAAAATCAAAGCAACTCAGGGATTATGCAACTTGCCGGTGCGCAAGCGGAATGGTTTTCAATGACGCAAAGAATGGATACGGCGGCTACTACGAAACAATTAGCTGAAAATAGTATTTTGATTGAAAAAAATTCATCCAAAATTATACTAAGACTTAATTCAAAGTTAAAACAACTCAACTCCAAAAATTCTTTAGCGCGTTTAGAAAAAGCATTGCAAAGCTTAACCTCAACTACGCTAATATTAGAAATTGAGACTGGTGATACGAATGGAATTAGCCCAGCTGAAGTGATTAAACAGGATGAAGTTAATCGTCAAAAAAAGGCAGTTGAATCAGTGAAACAAGATTCAGTTGTGCAGGAAATGCAAAATGTTTTAGGTGCGACCTTGTTACCAGATTATGTACAAGCAGTTAAACCATCAGATTAACAAGTATTAGAGCAGGGATTTCGCTAAAACAACGAATTTATATTATATTAGCAATTAAAGTATCAGGTTAAGCCTGACAGAGGTGAATAATGAAAGGTGATCTAGGTAAGTTAATGCAGCAAGCGCAGGAGTCACTTGCGAAAATGCAAGACGCTCAGAAGGAAGTAGCCAAGCTAGAGGTTATTGGAGAATCAGGCGGTGGCATGGTAAAGATTTTTATGAATGGCAAACACGAAGTTAAGCGCGTCACGATTGATGATAGCTTGCTAAAAGAAGATCGTGACATGCTTGAAGATATGATTGCAGCTGCGATGAATAATGGTGTTCAAAAGGCTAATGAGCAAAGCCAAGATAAAATGTCTGGGCTCACGTCTGGCATGAATTTACCACCAGGATTTAATCTCAATTTCTAATATATGAGTTTCTCACCCTTAATAGACGAACTTATTAATTCACTTCGTTGCCTGCCTGGTGTTGGTGCTAAAACTGCTCAGCGCATGGCATTTCACCTCTTGGTGCGTGATCGAGAAGGGGCGTTAAAGTTAGCTGAAAATTTAACTCAGTCAGCGATTAATATTAAACACTGCTCGATATGTCGCAATCTGACTGAAGCTGATCAATGTGAAATTTGCCTATCTACTAGCCGTGATAAGTCCTTGTTGTGTATTGTCGAAAGCCCAGCTGATGTTCTAATCGTGGACAATGCGACGGCTTTTAGAGGTAAGTATTTTGTTTTGCTGGGTCGATTATCACCCTTGGATGGAATTGGTCCCAGTGAGTTAGGTTTAGAGTTGCTTGGTAAGAAGTTAGACGAAGCTGATGTCAAAGAAATGATTGTGGCAACGAATCCTACTGTAGAAGGAGAGGCTACCGCCCATTACATCAGCGAGATGGCTCATAAGCGTGATATTAAGGTCACGCGAATCGCACATGGTGTTCCCTTAGGAGGAGAGTTAGAATTTATTGATAACTCAACTTTATCGCAAGCCTTTAACGATCGTCGTGAATTAATCTAATAGGCGAGATTGGTCTTTAGTCTATTTGTCTAGTAAGATTGTGAATATAATGTCAAAAAATAATTGTTTTACGGTTGTGTTTAGTGTCGTTTTCAAGCGAGAGTATATCGCCTCCTGACGGGCTACGAGCTACAAATAATTTTCTGGATACTCGCTAAGATCTGGCAGGCATAATTTTTCGTCAATTAAGATAGCGATTGAAAAAGCTTGATATTGACAAGTACTAAATGTAGCCCGGCTCTTCAGGTCGCTCTCGCACTTTCTTCGCTTTCGCAATCCTGCTTCGCTCGAAAGACCTGCCCTCGACATCCTGTCT
>QIKQ01000264.1 GCA_003233075.1 Gammaproteobacteria bacterium | reverse complement strand
TCCCCAATCGGAAAGGAATCATTACTGGCGCAAGTATTGGACAGGACGAATCTGATGCGCGCGCTGAAACAAGTCAAACGTAACAAAGGTGTCGCCGGAATTGATGGCATGACGGTAGAAGAACTGCCTGAATACCTGACACACCACTGGCCCGAGATCAAAAGCCAGCTCCTGAACGGTCACTATCGACCACAAGCCGTCAAACGGGTTGAAATACCCAAGCCCGATGGCCGCAAGCGCAAGTTGGGTATACCCACGGTCATAGACCGAGTCATCCAGCAAGCGATAGCGCAGGTGCTCGCCCCGATCTGGCCACCTCATTCACCCCCACAGCTACGGATTCAGGCCGAACTGCAACGCGCACCAAGCGATATACCAAGCGCAAAGCGAGATCGTACAAGGTCGGAAATGGGTTGTCGATCTTGATCTGGATGCTTTCATTGAAAAGCCGGATCAAGGACAAAGCCCTGCTGCGCCTGATCAACCGGTACCTGAAAAGTGGCATCCAACGAAAAGGGCATAAAGAGAAAACAACACAAGGAGTGCCGCAAGGCGGTCCTTTACCGCCGTTGTTATCGAATATTGTGCTCAACGAGCTGGACTGGGAGCTGGAAGCGCGAGGACACGCCTTTGTTCGCTATGCCGATGACTGCCAGATTTATGTGAGCAGTCAGCGTGCAGGTGAACGGGTAAAACAGAGTACCAGCCATTTTATTGAACAGACCTTACGACTCAAGGTGAATGTCAAGAAAAGTGCTGTTGCTCGTCCTTGGGAGCGCAAGTTTCTGGGTTTTACCTTTAGCCCGCGCCGTGGGCACAAGATCAAAGTCTCTGAGCCTGCCTTGGAGAAATTGAAAGCCACGGTACGAAAGCTATGTCGTCGAACACGAGGCCATTCGATAGGTCATATCGTCGCTGAGTTAAGAAAATCCCTGCTTGGTTGGAAAGCTTACTTTGGTATCGCCGAGGTAAAGAGTCCTCAGCAAGATATGGAGAAATGGATTCGACGGAAGTTACGCTGTTATCTGTGGAAGCAGTGGGGACGCTCGGGCTATCGTAAGCTCAGGCGACTCGGAGTCAAACGCCAACTGGCCTGGAATACGGCCAAATCGGCGCACGGCCCGTGGCGACTGAGTAAAAGCCCGGCACTCTATTATGCGCTGCCAAACCGTTACTTTAGAGACTTGGGGCTACCAACCTTGGTAGCATGATGACAACCGACAGGATAATGAACCGCCTTGGTACGTGATCCGTATGCCGGGTGGAGTGGGAGGAGGGATGTCGTGAGGCATCCCCCTATCCCGATTAGCTGCCCAAAGAAATAGTGCGAAAATTAATCGAAAGCGCGATTGAAAAATGTATGCGCATACGCTATCATTCGTTTGATGATAGTCACACTGGATACTAATGTAGTACTTGCGGCTCTACTAAGCCGGGCTGGCGCATCACATCTTATTCTGAACCTTATTATTGAAGAGAAACTGAATATTGCGCTATCGACTCCAGTAGTTCTTGAATATGACGAGGTATTGAATAGAAAGGAAATGCTGAAACAGCTGAATATATCCGCCAGTCAAATAGAGGATGTGCTAGATCTCCTGGTATTGCTCGCGGATAAGTACTCTATATATTATCGTTTACGCCCAAACCTGTTGGATGAAAATGATAATTTATTCGTTGAGTGTGCATTTACGAGCAATAGCCATTACTTGATCACCTCGAATATTAAGGATTTTAAAAGAGGCGAATTAAAAAGTTATCCATTCAAGGTAATAACGCCAGGAGAATTTTATTACCATTGGAGGTGTAAAAATGAGTAAAACACAAATTGTTACTTTAAGAGTTCCTGTTGAGTTAAAGGTTCGTCTGGAGCATGAAGCCAAGCACCAAGGCGTTTCCTTGAATAATCTGGCAAACTATTATTTAACTACACAGTTGAGTCAAATTGAAGCCCTGTCAGTAATTGAATCGCGAATATCGCGTAAAAATATTACTTCTCTTAAATCAAAAGTAAAAAAAATACTTAGTGCTGTTCCAAAGAAAAAGGCAGTTCCGCAATGGGATGCCGTTAAGTAATCAGCAGGCAGCTAACAAAAAGCTCCAGCTGACATTCAAAGCCGCGCGACTTTTGTGCATTCCGCTTCGCTCCATTATTGCACAAAACCCGCGCAGCCTTGAATGCGGCTGAGCTGGGTCGTTAGCTTGAGGGAGAAATGTCACAGCAATTCCTTACAGGTTTATTAACTGGCGTATTGGCTACCACCATTGGTTTCGGGCTTACAATGCTTTGGGATCTATGGAAATTTCGTCGTGAAGATAATCGTAAAACCGCAGCGGTGCTTCTGGCTGTCGAGCATGAATTAATAGAAAATCTTGAAATCGCAAAAGCGAACAAGCAACTGCTTGAGGCCGAAATACCGGTGCTCGATGAAGGCAAGCATTTAATCGCTGCGACACTACCGTTTAAACAAGGAATATGGGAACTTCTAAAAATAAATCTTCCTGATAAGCTTCTAGAGAAGGAATCGCTGCTCGCAATGTTAAGAGATATTTACATGGCGACCAGCCATATAAATGAAGGCATGTCCAGTCGTCAGGTATACCGTGATACAAGTGCCAATAACACTGCATTCGGCCAGAATATGAAAGGGCGTAATAGTATGTTGATTGCGCAAATGGAAGAGTTATCGAGTAATATCGATAGCGCAATAAATGAACTAGATAAGCTTAATGGCTAAAGCTAACAAATGCACGCAGTTCGCCGCTACGCGGCTCGGACCTCGCTTACGCTCGGCCGCTGGTGCACAACGTTATGCATAAATCATGATAGTTCTTGCAAGAAAGTATGTGTTCAATGCAGATATAAATCATGTATTCACGTGCTTTACTAACATTGATTATCTGTACAACGAATGTTCATGGTCGCTTAAAAATGATGAACGCATAAAAATTAGAAAGAGTAAAGATGGATTTATTGTTAAAAAGAGCAAGGATCTATTGAAAATTATTGAAATTGAAAAACAATCACCATTTTTGTTAAAGGCTGAGATTTCTCCAATTCCTAAAGAATTGCATAAATTTGGCACATTGATAGCAACAAGCACATTTGAAGAAAATGGATCAAAAACTGTTGTTAAATCGATAATCGAAAGTCACCATAAACCAGGTCTGTTGTGGGGTGTGTTGATTAAAATCATAGTATCAGTCATTGTATTCCAAAGCAGAAAACTTGAAAAAGAATTCATAACTGTAATTGAAAAAAATGCATAACGAATAACGAATAAGGATAGATCGTGCGTAGCCACGATCTTATCCCGTGGTTGGACGAGTCCATTCTCTCTATATAAGAAAATATCTTTTTTCA
>QIKQ01000206.1 GCA_003233075.1 Gammaproteobacteria bacterium | reverse complement strand
TGATATTATTCAAGTATTTGCACTGCCTGATCTTGATACGGCGATGGTTCTCAATATTATAGCTTTTGATGCCCGCTTTGTTGGCACCGCTCTTATCGATATTGATGAGGCTCGGTTTGCCGTTTCTGTCAATCGCCTTACTCAGAAAACGTAATGCAGCCTTTTTATTACGCCTCGCTGTCAACAGAAAATCAATCGTGTTACCTTGTTTGTCAACAGCACGATAGTAATAACGCCATTGACCTTTCACTTTGATGTAAGTTTCATCCATTCTCCACCGAGTGTCCACTCGTTTTTTCTTAACGTGATAAGCCGCTTCAAGTTGAGGTGAATATTGAATGACCCAGCGATGGATTGTACTGCGGTCGACCTTAAATCCCCGTTCTTGCATCATTTCTTCAATGTCACGATAACTCAGTGAATAGGCAAGATACCAACGGACAGACTGTAAGATCATCTCTTTATTAAAATGACGACCCTTGAAACTGATCATTTATCACTCACTACTGACAGGATAAGATCGCCGAGAGTAGCAGGATTAATTATTTTAGGCCAGTTTGCGACAGAACCCTCGTATCCATAGAGGGCAACTGAACGTAGCTCATTCCCTAAGCACGGAGTTAACAGAAATGTATTGGGATATTGGGAGCATGATTCATGATCGTCAAAAAGAAGAAGGCTGGGGTGCGGGTATTATTCCGAAATTAGCTAAAGATATCGTCAATGAATTACCCGAGGTGTAGGGATTTTCCGAGCGTAACTTGAAACGAATGTTACGCTTTTATCGAGAATATACAACATTAGATACGGCTGGAGGAAAAGTGCCACAGCCTGTGGCACAATTGCCTTGGAGCCATAATGCGTTACTAATTGAACGAGTTAAGGATGTTACTGCACGATTTTGGTATGCCGAGCAGATAAAAAACGAAGCATGGAGTCGTGATACTCTCATACAAATGATAAAAAGTAATGCCTTCGAACGACAAGGCTCAGCCGTGAGTAATTTCAATAAAAGGTTACCAAAAAAACAATCTAACCTAGTCCAACAAACATTGAAAGATCCTTATGTTTTCGATTTTATCACTCTATCAGAACCTTTTAAGGAAAGGGAATTGGAAACAGAATTGTTGAAGCACCTTGAAAAATTTCTAATTGAACTTGGTGGTGGATTTTCTTTTGTCGGTCGCCAATATCACGTAGAAAGTCAGTGACCAGGACTTTTACATCGATTTACTTTTCTACCATCTGAAACTGAGGGCATTTGTTGTTATAGAACTCAAAAAAGGTGATTTTAAGCCAGAATATGCGGGTAAAATAAATTTCTATTGTTCTGTGGTGGACGACAAATTAAGACATTCAACTGACAACCCAACAATTGGATTAATTTTGTGTCAAACAAAGGATCGTATTTTAGCCGAATATGCCTTACGAGGAATTCAAAAGCCAATAGGTGTCTCAGACTATGAATTGACCAGGGCATTACCCGATAATTTAAAATCGAGCTTGCCGAGCATTGAAGAGTTAGAATCTGAATTAGCCATCGATATAGAAAATGCTAATGATTTTCACCGAGATAAACCCTAGTAAACATTTTCATACCACCGAGGTATATACCTCTGCAGCAGTTTACTCAGAATAGTCACTTTTGGGGGTTATTCTGCAGGACCCCAATTACGTTCGTAATTTAATTTCTGCTATTCCCCTAAGCACTTGGCCACAATTCAGGGTTTGTTGTGGCCTTTTTTATTTAAACAGATTAATGCTAGTATTTTATTCTATTTATATCCTATTGAAACCAAACGTCCTTTGGAGTCATATTGGTATTTAATCTTAATACCGGCTACTCCTTGGAAGCTTACTGATTTAGCTTTTAAATTTCGTTGTACTGAAAATATCGATTTGCCATTTTTCTTAATTGATTTCAAATTACCTTTCGCATCGTATTTATAGTTAAGTTTTTTACTATCGCAGCTTTCAGAGCTAATCAATTTTTTCTTACTGAATGTATATTTGCTTGTACAGAAATTAATTTTTTTTATTATAATAGTAGAGTTTCCAAAATACTTGTACTTATATTGATTGCCGTCAGAGAAACGAACAAACTTTAGTTTATCACTTTTACTGTATTTTGCTTCGAATAGTGGTATTGAATTTAAACTAAGTTTAGTTATATGACCGCCCTTACTGTATTCGTAATCGTAAGTATCTCCAAAACTTGTAATTGCCGACTTGATTCGACCTTCAGAATTATAATTAAAAGTCTCTTTATTTGCATTAATCACTTCTGTTTTAAATTCTTCCTTAGAATTATTTACTTTTAGTTTAAGGCCAGATATAACTTCTATTACTTTACCTTGCTTATTGTACTTAAATTTAGTGACCCGATTCAGAGGATCCAACTTTATGGTAGGTAAGCCTAAACTATTTTATTTTAAATATTGATTTTTGCCCAGATTTTTTGAAATATTTTTAGCTTTGAGAGTATCTAGTTTAATGCTATCTTTTTTCTTCGCTATGTCTATTTTATCCACTTTATGAGTTTGACTAACAGAAGCGACTGCAACATCTGAATTGAAATCAACTTTAACACCATCATAATATTCAGCAATTTGCTGATTGCTTTTATCGAATTCTCGCAAAACGACTTTACCATCTGGTGTTTTTAATCTTATTTTTCGATTTTTATCATCATAATGATATTCATATTTTTGATTATTTGGGCCTGCCCATGTTTTCACTCTTGCAATATGGTTCTGTCGCAAACTGGCCTAAAATAATTAATCCTGCTACTCTCAGCGATCTTATCCTGTCAGTAGCCAGTGATAAATGATCAGTTTCAAGGGTCGTCATTTTAATAATGAGATGATCTTGCAGTCTATTCGTTGGTACCTTGCCTATTCGCTTAGTTATCGAGACATTGAAGAAATGATGCAAGAACGAGGATTTAAGGTCGACCACAGCACAATCCATCGTTGGGTCATTCAATATTCACCTCAACTTGAAGCGGCTTTTCATTTTAAGAAAAAAGAGTGGGCACTCGGTGGAGAATAGATGAAACGTACATCAAGATAAAAGGCCAATGGCGGTATTACTACCGTGCTGTTGACAAACAAGGTCACACGATTGATTTTCTGTTGACAGCGAGGCGCGATAAAAAGGCTGCATTACGTTTTCTGAGCAAGGCTATTGGCAGAAATGGTAAACCGAGCCTCATTAATATCGATAAGAGCGGCGCCAACAAAGCGGGGATCAAGAGCTATAACAACGAAAACCATCGCTGTATCAAAATCAGGCAGTGCAAATACTTGAATAATATCATTGAACAAGATCACCGGTTTATAAAACGGAAAACTAAACTAATGCTTGGGTTTAAAAACT
>QIKQ01000192.1 GCA_003233075.1 Gammaproteobacteria bacterium | reverse complement strand
TCCCAATGAATTTGGCAAGGCGTTCACCCATTGGGTGAGTCAGCTAGTGAGCCTGAATAAGGATATTGTCGCCATTGATGGCAAGGTACTACGTGGCACTTTGGATAAAGCTAGCCAGTGCTCAGCATTACATTTAGTTAACGCTTGGTCGGTAGAGAATAATCTCTGCCTTGGACAAATAAAAGTATCAGACAAATCCAATGAAATCACTGCCATTCCTCAATTATTAGCTTTGCTGGACATACAAGGTGCGACTATTACAACCGATGCCATGGGATGTCAATTCAAAATAGCCAATCAAATAGTGAATGCGAAAGCGGATTATGTACTGGCATTAAAAGGCAGTCAGGGAGAATGTTTTGATGATGTACAGTTTTTTCTCGATACTCAGATAAAGTCAAAGTTTGAGAATACCCCTCATAGCTACTTTAAGTCAGTCAATGGAGGCCACGGTCGCATAGAACAAAGGCAAGTGTGGGTGAGTACAGATGTCGCATGGCTACATGAGCGTCATCCACGATGGAAAAGTATCCAATCCATTGCCGTGGTCAATACCCTTCGAGAGCAAGGTGGACGGACATCGGAGGAAAAGCGTTATTTCATCTCTAGCCATAAAGACAAAGACGCAGAATTTATTGCATATGCTATCCGCAGTCACTGGCATGTGGAAAACAAACTACATTGGCAACTGGATATCAGCTTTAATGAAGATAGCTTACGGCTCAGAAGCGGTCACAGTGCTCAAAACATTGCCTTGATAAATAAACTCGCTCTCAATCTTCTCAAGAATGAGAAAAGCACCAAGGTAGGCGTGAAAAATAAACGACTAAAAGCGGGGTGGGATAACGATTACATGATGAAGGTGTTAAGTGTGGGTCTGTTAACTGTATGATTTAGACCCGTTTGCCCTGTCTCACCCTTACTCGATCTTGATTTTTATCTTCTCTTAATGTTATTGTTCACCCATCTTTTATTTTGTGCATATTATTTGTGTTTAAAACTATTAATAAATCATTGATGCTAACTTTGTTATGTTTGATCTTTATTGGTCAATCGGTAGCCTCGTCGATCATGATTTATACAATGCCAACGATGTCAGTAATGAACATGCAAAATCAAGATATGAGTATGATGTCTCATCACTCTACTCAAGCAACAGATGAATTTTCACAGATGACAAGTTTTAACGCTGAAGAAGATGATTGTTGTTCACATGAATGTCAATGTTTGGTCGGTAGTTGTTCAACAGTAATCGCATTTTTTGGCTTAACTGACACCTCTTCTATTGCGGAGTATTCGTCAAGAATACTGTTCGATAATAAGTTAATTGCTATTCGAGCATTAACCTCCCTCTATAGACCTCCAATATTTAGTTAATACAGCATTAATGTGTCCAAATTTTGGCTCATTGCTCGTTTTTCAACGTTGAATTATTAAAATAAACGTACCTATGCAAATTGCTCTGATTCGAATGTAGGTTGGGCTTTAGCCCATCAAATTGACGGCATAAATGCCGACCTACTAGTGTTATTACACATTTTAGATACGATGCCTCGTTTATGACTACTCGTTTTACTTTAAAAATATATTGCATAATATTCATTATTACCATTGGCGGACTTATGTTTTCATTTCAATATTTATATAAAAGATCTGTTTCAAAAGGTGCTTTAGCCTTTCTATTTATCATTTTTATTGCCGGTTGCTCTGAAATAACAACGGCTAAAACTGCGACATCAGTAAATCCCGAAAGTCAGCAAAAATCTTTATTACCTGTTTTAGATGTTTATAAAACGCCAACGTGTGGTTGTTGCCAAAAATGGATTGATCATATTGATGACAGCGGCTTTCAATCCATTGTTCATAATAGAGTCGATCTTACCTCGTTGAAAATGGATATGGGTATTGCGCCAAGGTATCGCTCTTGCCACACGGCTATTTCTACAGAAGGTTATATTTTTGAAGGTCATGTCCCTGCTAAGTTTATTCAACAGTTTTTAGCTGAAGCGCCCAAAAATGCACTAGGATTATCAGTACCCGCTATGCCGGTAGGTACTCCGGGTATGGAAATGGGCGAAAGATTTATGCCTTATCAAGTTTTATTGTTAAAACCAGACGGCTTAAGTGAAGTTTATGCCATGGTGAATTCATATAAGGAGCAGTTCTAATGTTAAGCTCTTGTGGTCAGACTAAATGTTGTAAAACTAAAAAAAGTCATAAAGAGACAAGTAATACAAAACGTAAAATCGCCAATTTAAGCCTCGTGTTTACGGCTTGTTTTCCTTTGTTTTTGAGTGCTAACACGTTAGCCAATAACGATGTACTAAGCTTCGAGCAAGCAATTAAAATTGCTCAAAAAAATGATCCTTGGTTAACAGGCAATGTTCATCAGCAACAAGCAATTGAGTCAATGAGTCAGGTTGCCAATACTTTGCCAGACCCTAAAGTGTCAATTGCTTTCGCTAATTTACCTACTGATGGTTTTGATTTTGGTCAAGAAGGTATGACGCAATTTAAAGTCGGCATTACACAAATGTTTCCTCGTGGCGAGTCGCTGGAAATTAAAAATCGTCAATTACGACTTCAAAGTGAAGCTTATCCTTTTCAACGACAAGACCGCAAAGCTAAAGTGGCTGTTACGGTAGGAAGTTTATGGCTTGATGCCTATAGAGTTCAACAAAGTATGGCGTTGATTGAAAAAAATCGTTCTTTGTTTGAGCAACTTGCCGATGTGGCCGAAGCAAGTTATTCATCAGCATTAGGTAAAACAAGGCAACAAGATATTGTTCGCTCTCAACTTGAACTCACACGGTTAGAGGATCGCTTAGATAGACTTGCACAACAAAAAAATCGTTTTGAAGGGCAATTGTCACAGTGGTTGAGCAGTGTGCTAATGACTGATAATGAAAAAAGCACTATTGATAAAATTATTCATTTACATGATCTCAAGCTAAATAAAACATTGCCTCAAATTGATTTGTTCAATGCTGGTTTAGTTTATGCTGATAAATGGCTGCCAGCCGAGCAGCTTGTTGGTTATTTTGTGAAGCATCCATCAGTGATTGCGGTGGATAAAAAAATTCTTTCGATCAAGACGGGTATTCAACTAGCCGAGCAAAAATATCAACCTGAATGGGCGGTTAATGCCAGTTATGGTTATAGAGCGGATGATCCTATGGGCAGAAGTCGTGCTGATTTATTTTCAGTAGGAGTAACCTTTGACTTACCATTTTTCACTGAAAACCGTCAAGATTTAGAAGTAAAATCTGCTGTATCCAAAACGGAAGCGGTTAAAACCGATAGAATTCTTTTATTAAGAAAGCTGCTAGCTGGTTATTCAAGTGCTAAGGGGCGTTTATTACGCTTGCTTGACAGAAAATCGCTCTATAAAACTAAATTACTT
>QIKQ01000043.1 GCA_003233075.1 Gammaproteobacteria bacterium | reverse complement strand
ACTATATCTGTACCCAAGCTAATGTCGGTATCGGTAAGTCGTACTACACCCGCATCATTTTCCACTGCATCATTGGAGCTCGATGTAATTCCAGCCGATGAAGAGTTAGCCGCACAACTTTCGATGTTACACACATCTTCAGTAATACTTTTAACAGGATATAAGACAGGACCGCCTGGCGCACTAAATCGCATTAAGCCGACATTAATATTCGATACGCTGGATAATATAGAACGCAATGCGTCCTTCATGCGATCTAATCGGGTGGTAGAACCACCATCTTTACTGGTCATTGACGATGAAGTATCTAGAATAAACATCACATTCGGTTTGATTCCTGAGTTCGACGTTGTGCCACCAAAAAATATTTCAGTGTCATCAGCCCAAACCGGTACTGTTACAAAAATCGAACAGGCAATTCCCAATACCAGACCTCTTAACTTGGTAGTGTGTGCTCTATTCATTTATCACCTCTACTGTCTAATAATATTTAAAAAATATGTAATTAAAATCTTATGCGCCGCCTGGTCCAACTCGATACACCCCTTGCCCAGTCACCGTAGTTGCATTCGCGGCAGGCACAGATCCGGTACCAAGAGCTTCAAATTGATAGGTTGAAAAACTGCCTTGATTATTTCCTAATGAAAACCCTGGAGCGTTTGTCGCACCCATGTAAGTTATGTCCGCGCTAGATGTCACACTCGTATCACCTAAATTAACGACGACAGTCACCTTCGTTCCCGTATTCAGCGCCGTTACTAAATTATTGACATCATTCAGCGCTGCATCCACGGCACTTTCAGATGCCTGTAAAGCTTTGTTAATATTCATTGAGTTGGCTGCCATTTTTTCTTCCTGCCATTTTTTCTTCCAATCTAGCTGTTTTCATCGTAGTAATTCCAATAGTGGTCATGACTAGGAGCATTAGCATCGCAATCAGTAAAACTGCACCGGATTGGTGTCGCATTGAATTTATTTGAACTTTCATTGTTTATCTCCGGTTTCGAAGTTTGATCGTTTGTACAAAGACACGTCGTAAGCGTTTGTCCTTGCCATGAGTAATACCTGAAGTCCCGACTGGAACGATAGAGGTACCCGCGACGTTATAAGTGACCTCATCGTCTTGATCATTAATTGGATCGATTGAATGCAACAATAGGCCAAGACGAATACTCACTATTTTAGTGACATCTAAAGTGCCATCATTGGCTGGAACATAGCGAATATTGCCGTTGTCAGCGCGCTCGCCGTAGGTGACTTGCATATTCTCTACACCTTCTACGATTTCATCAATGCTGCCTTTTATATCTCGCCGAAATAATGCAAAAACACTTTGTCCATGAGAGTTCTTACGTCCTGTATCACCCACAAAATAGACGTGCCAGGCAAATGCGTAAACAGTGGCATCCGTACCATAAGGTTTGCTTAACATTGAAGAAATATTGACACTAGCCGGGTGAGTAATAGTGATAGGACTACCACCAGAAACGCCTTGAGTTGTAAAAATATCGGCAGTTTCACAATCCGAAATAACTAATATATCACCCGACTGAATTCCAATTGGATCACTCGCTATTTGTATATTCGCATTACTAGGTGTCATATTTCCGGTTAATTGTATGCCCATATCATTAGCATGTTGTATTGAAAAAACATCGCTATTTGCGAGTGCTTTTGAGGCAATATCAGCAGGTCTTGTTGGCGTGGAGGGGCCCCATGTAGAGCCGTCAAACTCCCAACCTTGAACCGCGTCTTGATTTAGGTTTGTTGTTGGCGCAACTTTAGAAATGATAGTGGTCGGAATCGTGCCTAGATCAGCGCAACCTTGATAACCCGCCATACGTATATCTCGTGCCATCATGTCAATTGCAAATCGACCGCTTTCCTGCAAGCGAGATATTGCTTCGCCAAAACGATAAGTTTGCTTACTGCTTAAAAATATTTGAATCACGCCATTAAGCAAAACCAAACTAATCGTTACGGAAATCATAATCTCGACTATGGTAAATCCCTTTTGATTTTTAATTTTCATCTGACTAAGTTCCTACAATTGGAATTTATAATTTAAACTTTGATTAACAGTGCCGGTTTTCTCCAGCTCCGTCCAAGTAATCGTAACGGTGAAGGTATCACCCGCTTTACTTACAGTACCAACAGAAGACGGTAACATCGGTATGGTTTGTGTGAAATAACTGCCCCACTCGCGAATATCATGATTGGCTAACTCTTGATTATTACAACCAGTCGTAGTGCTAATGCAGGCTGGATCAGCTGGCAAGGAGTTAGTACTGATGCTATCGTAAAAACCAGAGGCAGAACCATTATTGTTTGTTCTCATTCGATCGACAATATCATAGGCTAGAATAGTCGCCTGCGACCTTAAGTAGGCACTCTGATTGTAACGCAGGCCATACAATTGCAAGCTAGCAACACCCAGCAAGCCAATTGATAACACTAGAAGTGCAACTAGTACTTCAATTAACGTCACGCCCTTTTGTATTTTATATGCTAAACTTCTTATGGGCATACCACATCACTCCCGTCTACATCGTTAACAATTCCCGTCCCGGTATCATCAGTCGCAGCTCTAATTCTTCCCGTCACATTGATATTCATTGCTTTTGCAAACTTAGGCCCTCGCTTCTCGTCACAAACGACAAACGAACCTGTAGAATCGATAGTACCTCTTGAACTATATTTCACTATGGCATTATTAGAAAAGCTAACGCCACGTACAAAAACAGACCCTATGTCACTTTGAACTATCAATAATTCATCTGCTCCATTGATAGCTCCATCAAAATTAACGTCTGTAAAAACAATCCAGCCGTCCTCGAATTTATTTGTATTACAAGTGGCGGCATCGGTGCTACCACAAATACTAACTGTCACTTTTCGTTTCGCAGCTTCCGCTCTAGCAATATTAAGTGTTGAAACAAAATCATTGGTGCTTGAAATAATTTTGTTATTACGAACAAAGTCCCTATAGTTAGGAATTGCGTAGGTCGTGATGATTGCGATTAGTGCAACTGAAATCAACAATTCAACTAATGTAAATCCGGATTTTGTTTTCATATTCATACTATCTGTATAGCCTTAATGTACTCAGAGAGCTAGCTCGAACTAGACCAAGCGCCTAATCTAGCCGATAAACGGTATTTCAAAATAATGTTAGCTTGATAGTCTCAATACTTTAATAATGGTTAATCTATAAAGTATTACCCTTACTGTATCGGCAATAGAATGAATTCAATTAGCGATGTGGCTTAAAATGTGATTAACTGCGAACCAAGCAAGAATATGAAGTGAAAACATTAGAAAACAGACACGATCGCCTAAAACAGTTATAATTTACTACCTCAAAATAATTAATAGTGAATACACTTACGGCGAGATGTTCATGCAAAATCAGTACATCATTAGCAAAACTCAAGATCGACTTTGGATTTCAGGAAGCGCCGCACTCAGTCTGATTCTGATATTCCCTATGTTAAGCTGGCCATCTTTAGTCCCTTTATTATTTTGGACTTGGGCCTTTTTTTTTGATGGACCACATATCTGGGCAACCTATAGCCGCACTTATGCTGATTTAAATACATGGTCAGCACAATACAAGCTATACCTTGGCAGCTCCTTATTTTTAGTTTTACCACTTGCTGTAATGTACATAGATTCATTGCTGCCTAATCAGAATCTATTATTTTTGTTTTTAAGTTTTGCGATGTTATGGGCCTACTACCATATTATTAGACAACATTACGGTTTTATTTCTTTGTATGATCGAAAAGCAAATGCGACACGTAAGAATCACAATATTAGCAAATGGTGCTTGTACGTAGGATTGTGGTCGCCGTACTTGCATCTAGGACTTAATCATCCCATTAATATTGATCTATTTAATCTTAAGCCACTGCATGATAATGCCTTATTACATACAATTGCATTTGGATTGCCAATATTAATAAGCTTAACTGTCCTTGCTTACTATGCGGCCGCTATTATTAAAAAGAAAATTAATCCCCTAACTGCTCGGTTTTTTATTATTTGTTTGCTGACCCACTCCATCATTCTCTATGGCTTTGCTGTTTTTGAGCCAGTACATATTAGTGCAAGTAACCCTGCGCAATATTTTATGGGAATAACAATATTACTCACTCTGTTTCATAATGTGCAATACACTGCTTTTGTCTGGCATTTTAATAGAAATAATAATTCACACAACTCAGCGATGAAGAATAGAAATTATCTAAACAGTAATTTTATATTTTATATT